>DOUO01000100.1 GCA_003520555.1 Oscillospiraceae bacterium | reverse complement strand
CTTGCATTTCGGCAAATATCCGCGCTTTGCGTAGTAGCTGTACAGGCTCGTGTTTGCCGGATAAAGAACGGAGTAAACATCGCCCCTTTGCCCGGCGTCGTTAAGAGCATATTCAAGCAGCTTGGTCATTATGCCGCGTTTGCGGTAACCGGGTTCGGTCGCCACTCCGCAAAGATAGTGAGCGGCTTTTCCGTTCAAGGCGCAGTCAACAAGATAAAGCGCGGAAACAACGTCATTTTCTTCGGCGACGTAAGCGTGCAAATAGCCCTTATTTCTGTTAAGGAATAATTCTACCGCTTCGGCAGGTTCCTCAAAAACATCTGTCCAAAGCTTAATAAGCTTTGGAAAATCGGCGGAAAGCGCCGCTCTGCAGCTAATCATTTTTAAGCTCCGCGCGGAAACGCTCGTAAACAATATCGGGATGATAAGATAGCTTTGCCTTACGCAGACCTTCAATGCCCATGTCCTCCTCGCGGTTGAGGTAACGGTAGCCTTGCATTGATTTTGCGAATTCATTATTGATAACAGCGTAACTTCCTTCAAAATCCGTAAGCGCCTTTTCAAACATTACATCTAAGCATAAAGGTGAAATTTCACAGCCCAAGGTCATTGCGACGGGTTGAGAGCTCACATAGAGCACCATACCCTTCATTTTGAATTCATCAAAATTGATAAGAGCTTCCTGAATCACACCGTATTCGCCGTAATTTTCAAAGTCGATTTCCTTTTCCCTGTACCAGCCGCGTACAACCTTTAACGCGTCGCTGATGTTTGATGAGTTAATTTCCTTAACCTCGGCATTGTCATAGGTACGGAAGAACTTTGAGATATGATTGCGCTTGCCGTGAAATTTTTTTCCCGGAAGCCGGGCCAGATTTTCCGTAAGGTAGATATAATCGCGCGTGTCGTACTGCGGGGTAAAGCTGAACCTTCCGGGAAAAAGCGATTCAAGCTCGCCGCGCTCATCGGCGGACAAATAGTCAAACGCCGCGGCTTCGCCGTTTTGAGCGGCATGGCTTATTGCCGCTTCAACAGCGCCCTTTACGTTTTTGCCGCGAGGAAGACAGTAGCCCCAAACAGTGCCGTTTCCTCTGTAATATGCCTTGATTACGGTGCCGTCAAGCCGCGCGATTCTGAGGTCATATTCCCTGTTCCACAAATACGCCGAAACCGCGTTAAATTCACACCCGAGAGCGTTTTCGTCGGAATAGGCTTTATTTAAAACAGAAATGTCGTTTTTTTCGAGGTGTCTGAAATTCAACATAAAATCTTGTCAACAATCTTTTCAATATCTGAGGATATATCGTCTATGGGACGAATTTCACCGTCACTGCAGCAATTTATTATCTGCCAGCCGCATTTTTCGGCGGCGTAAAGCGCGCTTTTGCGGCAGCTTAGCAAAAATTTCAGATTGCTTTCGTGCAGGTCTTTTTTTGAGTTGTCACCCTGATAACGCCGCTCCATGAGCTTTTGCGAAACGTCCGGGTCAACGTCAAGATAAATAACCGCGTCCGCCTTGGGAAGTCCGAGCTTTTCGTATTCAAAGTCAGATTGCCAGCTTATAAAGCTGTCACGTTCGTCGTCACTTACCTTTGCCATTTGGTAAATTATATTTGAGGTTGCGTAGCGGTCGCTGAGAATAACAGCGCCGTTTTGATAATCCTCTTTCCAGAACTGAAGGAAGCTTGCCACACGGTCAACCGCGTAAAACGCGGAAGCGGCGTAGGCGTTTACGTCCTCGGGCTTGCTGCCGAACTGACCGCCGAGGTACATTTTTACAAGCGAGGAGCTTGGGTTTGAATAATCGGGAAACTCAAGCTTTCTTACCTTCAGTCCGCGGGCTTCAAGCTTTTCGGCGAGAATTTTTGTTTGAGTCGCCTTTCCGCTGCCGTCAAGTCCTTCGATAACTATTATTTTGCTTTTCATTTAAAGCACCTGCTGTTTTCTGTATTTTTCACGCATTTCCTTTTGCTTGCCGCAGCACATGTTGCCCTCGGGACACGGACCGAACAGACATGACGGGCCGCAGTTTTTAAACAGATTCGGAGCAACTTCAAGGCAGCAGAGCAGCATTTGTTCGGCTACCTCGCGGATTTCCCACTGAGCTCGGTTACAGCAGCGATGCGCGAAAAAGTTTTGCAGGCTGCGCGCGTTGAAAGTGCAGACAATTTTTGTAGTTGAAGCGTTTGGCAAAATAAAACGCGCGTCCTCGTTAGCTTTTTTTACAAAAGCCGAATACTGCTTTTTGTTTTCGGCTTTAAAGGCGTTCATTATTTCTTCGTCCGTGCCTTCGGCTTCGGTCTGTTTAAAATCGGATATATATCCCGCGACAAGCGCGTCACGGATTTCCTTATACGCCTGAGCCTGAATTTTCAGAGCGCTGTTGTAAGCTTTTAACGCCTTTTCGTTTTTTAAGATTTCAGGCGGAGTTACAAAGTCAAATTTAGTGCCGTCAACATAACGCTGGGATTGTTGGCTGTAAGAGGCGATTCTGTGACGGACAAGCTGATGCGAGCAGGCGCGCGATATTCCTTCTATTCCAAAGGTAAAGGAAGCGTGTTCGGTAGGGCTTGCGTGACCTAAATCGGCAAGCATATTGATAAACGAGGCGGTTTTTTCCTCAGTAAGCCCTTCGCGGATGTCCTCTATTCCGGACGGCGAATAGCAGAGCTTTGCCGCCATTGCAACGGTTTGTTCAGGGTTTGGCGTGTGCGCAAGCATAGTTACCTTTATTGCCATAATCATCCTCTTTTCAGTTAAATTGCACAGTTATCCATAATATTTTACATAATTAAAATTATTATACCATTATGTGCGTTTTTTTTCAATAGCGACAATCAACTTTTTATTATTTCTTATCGGCGGTTTTTGTATCGAAATAACAAGACGCGCTAAAACAAAACAGCCTGCCGAAGCAGACTGTTTATATATGGTGTTATTAATCAGTCGCCGTACTGATTGAAGCGCGAAAGAAATTCGCGTGTACGCAGACTTTTCGGGTTATCAATAACCTCGGCAGGCGAGCCCTCTTCCTCGATTACGCCGTTGTCCATAAAGATGATTTTATCGGCAACCTCGTGCGCGAAACCGATTTCGTGAGTAACTACAACCATAGTGCTGTCGGTGCTTTTGAGTCCCTTGATTACGTTAAGAACCTCGCCCGTAAGCTCAGGGTCAAGCGCGGAGGTAGGTTCGTCAAAACAAAGGACGTCGGGATTAAGCGCAAGCGCGCGCGCAATTGCCACACGCTGCTGCTGACCGCCGCTTAGATCGCAGGGATAGCTGCCGCTTTTTTCGGTAAGACCGACCTTTTTGAGCAGCCTGTCGGCTTCCCGCTCAATAAGCTCCTGAGCCTCCTTATATGTTTTGGCTCCCATGTACGAACCGTTTTTCTTAATCTGTTCTTTTGCCATAAGCTTGGGCGCGAGAACAAGGTTTTCATAAACCGTGTACTGAGGAAACAGATTAAACTGCTGAAAAACCATTCCGAAATGAAGGCGGTTTTTGCGGATTTGCGATTCGGTCTTTTTTGACTCGTCGCCGCTGTCGTAAAGCACGTTGCCGTTTACAATAATTCTTCCCGTGTCGGGAGTTTCAAGAAAATTCAGGCAACGCAGAAGCGTGGTTTTTCCGGAGCCGGAAGAACCGATGATGGCAAGCACCTCGCCTTTATTTAGCTGAAAGCTTATGTCCTTAAGGACTTCGTTTCTACCAAAGCTTTTTTTGATATTTTCTACTTCTAAAAGTGCCATTTTGCTTCCTCCTAACCATTATAATAGTCAAGTTTTTTCTCAATAAACCTGAATATTACAGTGAGCGCTCCGCAGAACACCAGGAAGAACGCGCCTGTGTAAAATACAGGCCAGATAAGTCCCTGAACTCTGAAATCATCCGCGAATTTCAATATTTCCTCAACAAGGATAATACGCGCGAGCGAAGTATCCTTTACAAGCGTGATTATTTCATTGCTCATGGGAGGAATAATGCGCTTAATAACCTGGAGCAAAACAATTTTGAAGAAAATCTGGCTTTTCTTCATGCCGAGCACATAGCCGGCTTCGTATTGTCCCTTTGGAATTGACTCAATTCCGCCGCGATAAATTTCGGAGAAATAGGCGGCATAGTTGATTATGAACGCTATCATTGCCGCTGCCATGCGGTCGCCGAAACGAAAGCTGCCGTTTGTAAGCATGGGCGGAATGTAGTAAACTACGAACAGCTGCAAGAGCAGAGGAGTTCCGCGGATTATCCATACAAACGTGCGGCAAAAAGCCTTTAATGGGATGAAACGCGACATTGAGCCGAACGAAATTATTAATCCCAAAGGCAGCGCTGCAAGCAGCGTTACGCCGAACAGCGAGCAGTTTTGCAAAAAGCCTTCAAGAAGCTGAAGGGTTACGCTCCAAAATTGATCCATGTTTATTTCGCCTGAATCTTGAGCATGTCGCCGAGGCTGTATTTGTCGGCAATTTCCTTAAGCTTACCGCTGTCGGCAACCTTCTGCATGGCTTCGTTTACCTTAACGGTGATATCGCTGCCCTTCCTGAACGCAACGCCGTATTCTTCGGGTGAGAAGGACTTTGCTTCGATAACAGTGAGGTCGGAATAGTCCGAGCCTTCTCTGATTGTGCCCTTTGACATGATGTAGTCAATGATCGCGATATCGGAAGTACCTGCTTTAACCTCCATAAGAGCCTTTGCCTGTGAGTCGGCGCCGATAAACTGTGTTCCCTTAAAGAATTCGTCTGTCTTTGCGACTTCCTCACCGGCGGATTCGTTTTCCGCAATCACAACCGCGCCGTTAACGCCGTCTGCCGTTGAGTACTTATCGGCCTTATCCTTCTTAACAACCATTACCTGCTTGTTTTCCATGTAAGGTGTTGAAATGCTCATTGTTTTTTGTCTGTCGTCGGTAATTGTCATACCGTTCCAGATACAGTCGATTGTCTTTGCGTTAAGCTCAACCTCTTTTGAATCCCAGTTGATTTCCTGGAATTTAGCCTTTACTCCGAGCTCCTGACATACAGCTGTGGCAAATTCGGTTTCAAAGCCTGTAAGCTCGCCGTTTTCGTCCTTGTAGTTCATCGGCTCAAAGTATGTGATACCGATTGTCATTTCGCCCTTGTTCTTGATGTAGTCCCAGTCGGCAACGGTTGCGGCTGAGTCGGTTGTTGAATCTTTTGTTGAATCGGAAGCGCTCTTTGATTCTGTTTTAGAGCTTGATTCGGTCTTTGAGCCGCAGCCCGCAAAAGCTGTCGCGGTCATAAGACCTGCCATTAAAAGTGCGAGAATTTTTTTCATAAAAAACAGTCCTCCAATTATTTGTTTCGAAATACACCGCTGCGCGGCGCATAACCTTGTATATTATACAACAGCAATTTAGTAAAGTAAAGTGTTATTTTGATAAATCAATAAATTTCTGGAAATATACACAAAACCAACCGATGTGTTTTGGTCAAGTCGTCGAACTTTATCAAGCAAATATTGATTTCCTGCTTAAAAACGCGGGCAAAGAATAAGGGAGACCGCAAGCAGCCTCCCTTTAATGATTTATCTGAGATTTACGTCAATCTTTTTGAGATTTGAAATAACGTTATCCATAATTTCCTGAACCTCGGCCGAGCTGAGCGTTCTTTCGTTTGATGAGAATTCAAAGCGAATTGTAACGCTGTGGAATTCGTCGGTGTCGTAGGTGTCAACAATACGTGTATTTTTAAGAATACCTCTTCCCTCGTCTGTCCATGCCTTTGACATATCGCCGAACATTACGCCCGCGGGAACAATTACGCTTATGTCGTAATCCATGGGCGGATATTTTGAAGGTTCTTCGTAAACAATTGAAGCGTTCTTTACGTCGGCAAACGCCTGCATGTCAACCTCGGCAAATACTATGTTTGCCTTTTTGTCAATCTTCTTACCGATAACGGGGTGAACTATGCCGATGGTGCCGATTTCCTTTCCGTCAAGCACAATTGTGTTGAGATTAACAGGGTGCTCGTATCCGTGCGAGGGCTCGGCCTTCTTGAATTCAAGCTTTCTGTGCTTTAAATCGTCGGCGGTAACGGCAAGGATGTCCCTTAGCTCAAAGTATAAATCCTTAATATCCTTTGTTTTGCTGTAGAGCGTAATTGCAAGCATTTTCTTTTCAACGCAAAGGTTGTTTTCATCCATGCCCGTAACCACTCTGCCGACCTCAAAAATACCGAAATCGGGAGCATAGCCCACATTTGTATTTACCTGACAAAGCTGAGTGGGGATCATTGAATTGCGGATTGTTTCGATGTTGGGGTTGGTGGCGTTTGCCAGCTTTATGTTAGGCTCAACCTCAATGCCCAACGACTTCAATTCATCATAATAAGCCCATACATAGGAATGAAGCTCATGCAGGTTGTAACGCTTAACCAGAATATCCTTGATTTTATCCTCATCATTTTTTACAACATCCATTTTGACGGGATAAAGCGGTGAACGCGTTGTATGAACCTCAAAATTGTCATAACCGTAAATTCTTGTGATTTCCTCAATGATATCGGCGTTCATTGAAACATCCTTGGTTGCTCTCCACGAGGGCGCGGTAACGTCAAAATATTCTCCGTCATATTCGGCGCCGAAGCCAAGACTGCGCAGTGTTTTGAGAATTGTGTCGTTGCCGATTTCAATACCGGTGTAGCGGTCAACAAAAGCCTTGTCGAACTTAAGCTCCACCTTGTCATAATGAAAAGCGTATTCGTCGGTCAGCGCCGAAACAACCTTTACGCCGCCGTCGTATTTCCTGAGAAGGTAGAGAAATCTTGCAATCGCGGTGTCGCACATCTCGGGATCGAGGCTTTTTTCGTAACGCATTGACGCGTCGGTGCGGTGTCCGAGCCTTACGGTTGATTTGCGGATTGAAGCCGCGTCAAAGGTGGCGGATTCAAGGGTGAGTGTTGTGGTGTCCTCAACGATTTCCGAATCAAGTCCGCCCATAATGCCGGCTATTGCCACGGGAGTATTGTCATTGCAAATCATGAGCATGTTTTCGTCAATATTTCTTTCAACACCGTCAAGGGTTTGGAATTTGAAGGGAGTATCGAAACGCTTGATTCTGATTTTACCGACCTTACGCGAGTCAAAAGCGTGCATGGGCTGTCCCATTTCAAGCATGAGATAGTTTGTGAGGTCGGCAAGGAAGTTGATGCCTCTCATTCCGCAGTAGTAAAGACGGATTCTCATGTCTACGGGGCTTACGTTGCGCGTAATGTTTTCAACCTGCATGCAGGCGTAACGCTGACACAGGGGATCCTCAATCTTCATGTCAACCTTTTGCAGATTTTCATAAGCGGTAACATCCTCGACGGGAATAGGCTTTAATTCTCTGCCCGAAAG
>DOUO01000109.1 GCA_003520555.1 Oscillospiraceae bacterium | reverse complement strand
ATAAGCTTAACGACACTGATTTTCCGACGTTGTTCAAGGGCGACTGCTACACTCTTGACAGCGAGGAAAGCTATATTATCGACGACCTGCGAACCTCATTTTTGAACAGCGAAAGGCTGCAGCGGCACGCGCGTTTTTTGTTTGACAGAGGATGTATGTATAAAATCTTCAACGGCAATTTACTGTATCACGGATGCGTTCCTCTTGATAAAAACGGCAGGCTTGAAGCCGTGACGATATTTGACAAGCCCTGCAGCGGCAGAGAATTTTTTGACCTTGCGCAGGCAAAGGCGCGCCGCGCGTTTTTGTCAAAACCCGTTGAACGCGACAAGGACGATACCGACTTCCTTTGGTATCTATGGTGCGGCAAAAAATCTCCTCTTTGCGGAAGAAACATCAAAACCTTTGAACGCGCCTTTATTTCTGACAAAGCAGCTTGGCATGAAGAAAAAAATCCTTATTACGATTTCTACACCACCTTTGAAACCTGTGAAATGATACTCTCGGAATTCGGTCTCGACGGCAGAATGTCGCACATCGTAAACGGTCATACGCCCGTAATCACCGTGCGCGGTGAGCTTCCGATAAAAGCGGACGGTAAGCTGCTTGTAATTGACGGCGGCTTTTGCAAGGCGTATCATGAAACAACCGGAATTGCGGGTTACACCTTAATTTATAATTCTCACGGGCTCAGAATAAAGGCACACCGCCCGTTCGAAACGGTTGAAGGCGCGCTGAAAAACAACACGGACATACTGTCAAGCTCGGAAATAATAGAAACCGAAAAACACCGCGTAATGGTTAGCGACACCGACGACGGTGATAAAATCAGAAGCGAAATTCAGGATTTAAAACAGCTTTTGCGCTATTATAACGAGGGCATAATTGAAATTAATACCAACAAGTGATAAAACGCCGACAATCTTTGCAGCTTAAAATTCGAATAACGCCGGAGGAAGCTTTGAAAATCATAGCTTTCTCCGGCGATTTTTTTGCAAAAGTTTTTTATTTAAGAAATTTTTAAGGATTGTGATATATTATATGCTCAACGAAAAGGAAATCAAAAAACAAAAATATAAAAACTTAAAAATTTTAAGAGTTTTTTAAGGTTTCCCTTTATAATAAAAGCATAACAAACAGCAAGGAGGTTTTTTCATGGGTATTCAGACAGTATTTGAAAGAACGGAAAAGAAATATATTCTCACAATCAGCCAACGCAACAAGCTCATTTCGGCAATAAGAGATTACATCAAGGACGACGAATACGGCGAGAGCACAATCTGCAGTCTGTACTTTGATACCGATAACTTTCAGCTTATCCGCAACTCGGTTGAAAAACCTGCCTATAAGGAAAAACTCAGACTCAGAAGTTACTCTACGCCGAAGGGCGACAGCAATGTTTTCTTAGAGCTTAAGAAAAAATACAACGGTGTTGTTTACAAACGCCGCCGCACCTTAAAATACACAAACGCTATGGATTATATCAATAACGGAGTGCTTCCCGATGATTCTCAAATCATGAAGGAAATCGACTGGACAATGCACTACTATCAAAACCTTAAGCCAAAAATGTTCATTGCTTATGACAGAACGGCTTACTACAGCAAGACCGACCATGAACTCAGAATCACCTTTGACCGTAACGTCCGCTTCCGCAACACCGACCTTGATTTGGCGTTTGGCAGCTACGGTGAAACAATACTTGACAAGAAGTATTGCATCATGGAAATCAAAGCCCTGCAGGCAATGCCGCTTTGGCTTACGGAAATTTTAAACAAGCTTCAAATTTTCCCCGGTTCGTTCTCTAAATACGGAACAGCTTATCAGCTTACCGAGGAAAGAAAAAATACTTTATATAACGGAGGTAAGAACTGTGCTTGAAACTTTATTTTCACCCATTTTCTCGGGTACGTTTACAATATCCGCATATTTAATATGCACCGCTGTATCACTGGTGCTCGGAGCTGTAATTGCCTTTTCATCAGGCTTTCGCAGCAGACAAAGTAAAAGCTTTTTGCTTGCGCTGTTCCTGCTTCCGGCAATTGTTCAAACAGTAATAATGCTGGTTAACGGAAGCGTCGGAACCGCCGTAGCGGTTATGGGAGCTTTCTCGCTGGTACGTTTCCGCAGCGCTCCCGGAAGCGCAAAGGAAATCGTAAGTATTTTCCTTGCGATGGCGGCAGGTCTTGCCACAGCGGTAGGCTACGTGGCATTGGCAACGATTTTTGTGCTTATCATTTGTATAGTACTCATCATTTCAAACTTTGTCAATTTCAAAGAAAGCGACGACCTTTACCGCGAACTCAGAATTACTATCCCCGAATCCTTGAATTACGCTCATGAATTTGATGACCTTTTTGAAAAGTATACCAAGGAAACCAAGCTTATAAACGTTAAGACCACAAACATGGGCAGCCTTTACAAGCTTATTTACAAGGTCAGACTTATCAAAGAGGACGACGTTCAGGACTTTATCAATGATTTAAGATGTCGCAACGGCAACCTTGAAATCTCGGTTATGATTCCCGCGGCGGGCGACAACATTCTTTAAGCTTACATCCCACTTTTTTCATAATAATCTCCTTAACACAGAGGACGTGCAAAAAGCGCGTCCTCTGTTCCTTTATGATTTAACTATGTAATTGACCTTGCTATAAGCCTGACGCCTTCTTCAATCTTATCCTCCGCGATACCCGAAAAGCTCAGCCCGATTTCATTTTCACTTTGATAGGGCATAATCCGCACTGAGCTTTGGTTAAGCTTTTCGCGCGTTTTTTCGTAATCAAGGCTTTTTGTAAGCCTTACGCGCAAATAAAGCGCGGTTTCGTTAAAAATAATCTCGCTTACAGGCAAAAGCTTCTTTACGTATTTGGTAATGATACGGCTTTTTTCAAGGTAAACCCTGCGCGCCTTGCGCAGGTGCGCGTCAAATTTTTTGCCGTCAAGATAAGACGCAAGCGCAAGCTGCTCTGTTTTTGAAGCGGTCTGGTTGGTTGCAGCCATAATTTTACGGTAGCTGTCCATCAGCTTATCGGGCAATACCGCGTAGCTTATTCTTACGGAGGGAAGAAGAACCTTTGAAAACGAACCGATATAAACCGTATTTTCCGAATCGTAGTTTTGAACGCAGGGAACAGGATGCGTGCTGTATCTCAGCTCGCCGTTGTAATCATCCTCAATAATGTACGCTCCGTTTTCCTTAGCCCATGAAATAAGCTCAAGCCGCCTTGAAACAGGCATACTGCTTCCGCCCGTACCGGAAAAATTAGGGTTAATAAGTACAAAATCCGGTTTTATTTTTTCAAGCGACTGAACCGTAACGCCGTTTTCGTCGCTTTCAAACCA
Organism: Oscillospiraceae bacterium; assembly: GCA_003520555.1. Lineage (GTDB taxonomy): Bacteria > Bacillota > Clostridia > Oscillospirales > Acutalibacteraceae > Ruminococcoides. The sequence goes on along the minus strand of DOUO01000109.1, from coordinate 982 downwards.
AAAAACCCTGCAGCCGCAGCTTTTAAAAACAAGTTCCGACTGCACAAAGCTGCGCTTCTCCATTGCAACTCTTTTTCCGCTTACCGCAACAGCGCATAAAATTGAAAGAAGCGGCTGAGTTCCCGCGGCAACAATAATGTTTTCCGCGCGTGAGTTCACGCTTCTTACACCGAGCGCGTATCTTTGCAGCGCTTCCCTCAGCTTCAGCTCACCCTGAGCGTCACCGTATGACAACAGCAGATAATCGCTGTTAATCACTTCGCGGATGTTCTTTTTCCACTGCGTAAAGTCAATTATTTTTTTGTCAATGCTTTTTCCGCTGAAATCATATTCAAAAAATTTTGTTTCTTTATCGGAATAATTATTTACGGCTTCTCCGTTTTTCGGCAGCTTGTCAAACTGCGCCGCGACGAAATATCCGCTTTGCGGCTTTGTTTTCAAATATCCCTCGGCGCACAGCTGGTCGTAAGCCGCCTTAACCGTGGTTTTGCTTACGTCAAGGCTTTCGCTGAGCTTGCGTATTGACGGAGCCTTTGTGCCGTACTTAAGGCTTCCGTTTTCAATATAGTTACGAATTGAGTAGTAAATCTGCCTGTACAGCGGTGTTTTAAGGCTTTTGTCGGCATTTATAAAATCGTAAAGCATACCCTCACCCCCAATACCTATATATTATCACTAAGGTTAAATTATTTCAATATTATTGCAATCTTTATTAAACGGTTGAATTCCTGCAAAAAACACAGTATAATAGAATAGTATATAACTATCTTATTAAAAGAGGGATATTATGAACAGTTCTGTAACAGATTTTTTTGACAGCGTAAGGGGCAAGCGCGTTGCGTTTATCGGCATCGGCACCAGTAACCTCCCGCTTATAAAGCAGTTTGCTTCAAAGGGGGCAAGGGTAATTGCCTGTGACCGCAAAAGCTTTGACGACCTTGGCGAAAACGGCGTAAAAGCAAAGGAATACGGCGCCGAGCTC
>DOUO01000061.1 GCA_003520555.1 Oscillospiraceae bacterium | reverse complement strand
GCACGCTTGATAGCTGTTGTAAGCTCACGCTGATGTCTGGCGCATGTGCCTGTTACACGGCGGGGAAGGATTTTTCCTCTCTCGGACATATAACGGCGGAGACGCGCGATATCCTTGTAATCGATATGCTCTACTTTATCAACGCAGAAGCCGCAAACTTTCTTGCGTGACTTTCTGCCGCGATTAGGTCTGTCAGCCATTTTAAGTTCTCCTTTCGGTGAGAATTATAAAAGATGTAATAGTTTAAGTTATTAGCCAAAGTTAAAACGGAAGGTCGTCGTCAAACGGCATATCCTGGAAATCGGAATTTGAACCGCTCTGGTAAGAGGTCTGCTGCTTTGCGGGCTCCTGATAGGTCCGGTTGCCGCCGTAGCTCTGATTACCATAGCTTTGATTTGCGCCGTAGTTCTGGCTGCCGTAGCCCTGACTGCCCGAATTATCCCTGCGTTCGCCTGTAAATGAAACGTTGTCGGCAACAACCTCAACAACATAACGGTTTGAACCGTCCTTTGCCTGATAGGTGCGGCTTTGAAGCTGACCTTCAACGGCAATCAGCGAACCTTTGCCGAAATAACGGCAAACAAATTCAGCAGTCTGTCTCCAGCAAACAATATCAAAAAAGTCTGCCTTGCGTTCCTCGCCTGACTTAACATAGTTGCGGTCAACGGCAATACGGAATGTGGTTACGTTTACACCCGAAGGTGTTGTTTTAAGTTCGGGATCTGAAACCAGACGACCCATTAAAATTACTCGATTTAACATAGCTTAGTCCTTTCGTATTTCGGGAATATCCCTACAATGTGATTATTCGTCTTCCTTTTTGATGATCATAGAACGTATAACGCCTTCTGTAATTCTGTAGCGGCGGTCAAGCTCCGCGGGGAACTCGGCTGTGCTCTCAAAATCAAAGAGAACGTAATAGCCTTCGCTTTCCTTGTTGATGAGGTAAGCAAGCTTTCTCTTGCCCCATTCGTCAACATTCTTAAGAGTGGCATTCTGCTCAATGAGGTTTTTGAATCTTTCAACCAGAGCCTGGATACCTTCTTCGCCCTTCTTCATTGAGATAATCATTACGGTCTCGTAATTAGCTGTTACTGCCATTTCTTTGCACCTCCTTCTGGACATTATGGCGGCTTCTGCCGCAAGGATTTGCCGCACTGTACATAATGCGACAGCTAATATTATAACGGGTAAAATCCAAATTGTCAACCAATTTTTACAATTATTTTTTATTTACAGGTACAATATTATAGCTTTGAGTAATTGACAAATTTTTTTAATGATATATAATGTAGATATAAGCGTTAATATGGCATATTGCGGATAATTCGCGCTTTGTTGGTTTCATTTCGGTCAAATTTAAATACAGATGAAATTTTTAAGACAGGATGTGTTTTGTTGTTTACATCAATTTTTAAGGAACACAAGGGCTTCGGCAAACAGATTTTTCTGTTGGCAAAAAACGAGCTTATTAAAACTTACAAGGGAGCTGTTATCGGACCTTTGTGGTCTGTTGTAAAGCCCGGCTTCACAATCTTTGTTTACTGGTTTGCTTTTTCGGTGGGTATCAAGGCTTTAAAAGCCGTCCATATCCATCTCAACGGCATGGAACACGCCGCGTTTTCCATTGACTTTTTCACCTTTATGTTTATAGGAATCGTTCCGTGGTTTTTTATTCAGGATCAAATTGTTCAGGGCGCGAAAACGCTGAGGAATAACAGGCAGTTCATTACCAAGGTAAAATTCCCGGTTTCCACAATCCTTACTTATACGGGACTTTCCAGGCTGTTTGTTCATCTTTTTCTGGTTATAATAATGTATGTCTACGTTTTGTTCAGAATCGGACCCTCCTGGTACAACCTGCAGTTCTTCCTGTATTGTCCGCTGATGTTTTTGTTTTTCCTGGCACTGTCTTGGTCAACCGCTCCTATGTCCGCGTTCAGCAAGGACTTTGAAAGCCTTATTGTATCCATTATGTCCGGTGTTTTCTGGCTGTCGGGAATTATGTATGACTCCTACAGCTTCACCGGCGGACTCAAAATCGCAATGCTGTTAAATCCGATTAACTTCTTTGCAAACGGTTACCGCAACTGCTTCCTTTATCACAGGGGCTTTTGGGTTTATAAAACCGAGTTCGTTATCTTTCTTGTTGAATTCCTGGTTGTATTCTTCCTCGGCATATTCAACTATAACCGACTCAGGAAAAAGCTTCCTGATGTGCTTTAATCGGGAGGTAATGAAATGTCAGATACTATTATTTCCTTTAAAAACGTAAGCAAGACCTATATTCTGTATAAAAACGATCAGGCACGCTTCAAGGCGCTGTTCTTTAAACCTCGTAATCCCAAGACGAACAAGGCTCTCAACAACGTTTCTTTTGAAATAAAAAGAGGAGAGTCAGTGGGAATTGTTGGTGATAACGGCGCCGGTAAATCCACTTTGCTCAAGATGATTACCGGAGTCGCGTTCCCGGATGAAGGTGAAATTATCGTTGACGGCAAGGTTGCGGCTCTGCTTGAACTTACCGCAGGATTTTCGCTTGAAATGACCGGTCGTGAAAATATTTACCTTAAGGGCTACATCCTCGGTCTTGAAGACGAGTATATTAAGGAGATTGAGGAAAATATCATTGAGTTTGCTCAGCTCGGAGATTATATCGACCAGCCTGTCAGAACATACTCAAGCGGTATGAAAATGCGTCTCGGCTTTGCCATAAACGTAAATATCGAGCCCGACGTGCTTGTTGTCGACGAGGCATTGTCGGTCGGCGACGCAAGCTTTAAACGAAAATGTAAGGATAAAATCAAGGATATTATGAAGCAGGGCACGACGGTTTTGTATGTAAGTCATAACGCCGATTCCGTAAAGGAAATCTGTCCTCGTTCAATATATCTGAGAAAGGGAACTGTTATTCACGACGGTCCCACAAACGAAACCCTGAAGGTTTATCAGGATTATAAAGCAAGTTTAAAAGCTAAAAAGAAGTAATATTTATGATTAAAACTAAGCTCAACCAATTTGAAGCAGACTGGGCGGCAATGCCTCAGGTGGAAAAAGAGGAGCTTGCAAAGCTCAAAAATAAGACCATTCTTATCAGCGGACAAGGTATTGCCCGCTGTCTTTGCATCGCGCTCCTTTATTTGAACGAAACAAAAAAGTTAAATAATAATATCATTTTCTGCGGCGACGGCAATATCGAGCTTGAACGAAGGTTCTTCCTGAGCGACAGGAGGGATGTTTCCTGTGACAGCTATGATTCTTTATCGGAATTAAAAACCGCTTTGCCGAAGATTGACATTGCCGTTCATACAGGCGTATGCTGTGAGGAAATCCAAAGCTTTTCCGCTTGTCTGAAGCGTGAAATCACCGCGGCTCGGTCAGTATGCGAAATCGCCGCAAACAGCGGCGCTCAGGTTGTGCTCCTCAGCGACAGCAGAGTTTACGGAAAAGCCCGCCGAGGCAGGGTGTACGCCGAAAACGAATACGCGGATATTGATAATCTTAACCCCCTGCACAGTGAAAACCAACTTGTCCGCACTGTTGAAAACTATTTTAACTGTCAGTCAAAGGAGCGCGGTTTTGCGCTTACTACTCTCCGTACAGGCGTTGTGCTGGGCGCTTACACGGGTATAAAAACTTTTATCGACGGCGCGCTTAAAGCAGTGGCAAACGGGGAAGAGCGCGAGCTTGTAAAGACAGACAGAAAGCTGTCGTTTGTGTATATAACCGATGTTTTTCGCGCCATAGTTTACGCTGTTAATAAGCTTGAAAAAAACAATGTATATAACGTTACCGGAATTGACTCAACAGTATCAACCGCAATGCTCGCGGCAGTGCTAAGTGATGTTTACGGCAACAAAACAAGGCTTGAGCTTGTTTGCGGTGATGAGCCCAACTGCTGCGCAATAAGCTCAAGTAAAATAAGAACATTCGGCTGCGAACCGGCAATCAAGCTTGAAACCGCGCTTGAGCTTTGCGTAATGAGCTATATGAAGGATTTGTCGGACTTAAAACTGCCCAATACTCATGACGGCAGACTTGACGCAATACAAAAAATGCAGCTTTCGTATTTGCTTGAGGTTGACCGCATCTGCCGAAAGCACGGTATAAAATATTTCCTTGGCGGAGGAACCTTGCTCGGAGCAATCAGGCATCACGGATTTATTCCGTGGGACGACGATTCCGACATAATGATGCTTCGCGAGGATTACGACAAATTTGCCAAAATAGCCGAAACCGAGCTTCCTGCCAATATGACCTTCCAGTCCGGCAAGACCGATAAGAACTGTTTCTATGAGTTCAATAAGCTCAGGGTTGAGGGAACTGTTTTCGCGACCGATTTCGCCAAGGAGCACCGCTCAATCAATATCGGTATAGCCTTTGATATTTTTTGTCATGACAAGACCGCGAATTCAAAGCTCGGACGAAAAATCCACCTCGCCGCGACAGTGTTTACGCGCGCTCTGGTGCTGAATAAATGGAACAAGCGCAAGGTAGACAACGGAAGCAGACTTCAAAGCGCGGTAACAAATTTCTTTGTAAAAATTTTTCCGCTCCGCTTCAGTTATTTTCTCATGAACCATACAATTAGTTTCTTTAAAAGAAAAAAGAACGCCAGGTACCTTTATGACGGAATGGGCAGAAACGTTTACAACGGCAGTTTTGATTCGTCAATACTTGACGAAGTAACCTATGCCGACTTTGAGGGCTATCAGCTTCCTGTTCCGAAAAGATACGATGAATATCTGACGTTTTTATACGGTGATTATATGGAGCTTGCGCCGCTCAGTACAAGACTCGGCTGCCATGAGATTTTGTGGTGCGACATCGGAAAATATGATAGCTTAAATAAATAATTTTCTGATTTTATTGACAATCAGGCTATATTCTGTTATAATAATTTTCGCGGATTAAGCAATCGCTCCGCCTCGGTATCTCTCTGCCGTGTAAAAATATGAGAGAATTTGCAGGTATGGCGGAATTGGCAGAC
>DOUO01000017.1:3228-5229 GCA_003520555.1 Oscillospiraceae bacterium | reverse complement strand
TGTTGGGACCTTCGGGAGTCTCGATAGGACACATACGGCCGTAGTGTGTGTAGTGTACGTCACGAACCTCAAATCCGGCGCGGTCACGTGAAAGACCGCCGGGACCGAGGGCCGACAGACGGCGCTTGTGAGTAAGCTCGGCAAGCGGGTTTGTCTGATCCATGAACTGTGACAGCGGCGAGGAACCGAAAAATTCCTTGATTGCCGCGGTAACGGGTCTGATGTTGATAAGGGTGTTGGGCGAAAGCGAATCCATGTCCTGAGACTGGGTTGTCATTCTTTCGCGGACAACTCTTTCAAGTCTTGAAAAACCGATTCTGAACTGATTTTGAAGCAGCTCGCCTACGCAGCGGATACGTCTGTTGCCGAGGTTATCGATATCGTCGGTGTTGCCTACGCCGTGCGCAAGGCAGTTGAGATAGTTGATTGTGGCAAAAATATCCTCAACGGTGATGCAGTTGGGAACAAGCTCGTTAGCGCGTTCGCGGAGCATATCCTTAAGCTCTTCCTCGTTTTGGGCTGTGTCAAGGATTTCGCAAAGAATGTCAAAGCGGACGTTCTCCTTGATTTCACATTCGGCTTCCGCGTCAAAATCAACGTAGCGGGAGATGTCAACCATGCCGTTGGAAATAACCTTGACAATCGTTTCGTCATCGCCCTTGACATAAGCCACGGTAACGCCGGCGTTCTCGATTTCAAGAGCCTTCTCCTTCGAGATTTTCTCGTCGCGAAGCGCCATAACCTCGCCTGTGCGGGGATTGGCTACGGGTTCGGTGAGAACACGGTTTGCGATTCGGTTGGCGATGCCGAGCTTTTTATTATATTTATATCTGCCTACCCTTGACATATCGTAACGGTTTTCGTCAAAGAACAGGTTGTTTATGTGCGTCTGGGCGCTGTCAACCGTGGGAGGTTCGGAAGGACGGAGCTTTTTGTAAACCTCAATCAAGCCCTCCTCGATGTTGTGAGCCTGATCCTTCTCGATAGTCGCCTTCATTCTTTCGTCGTCGCCGAAGAAATCAAGAATTTCGGCGTCGGTGCCAAGTCCGAGAGCTCTGATAAACGAGGTAACGGGGAGCTTTCTGTTCTTGTCGATGCGAACATAGAACACGTCGTTTACGTCGGTTTCATACTCAAGCCACGCGCCGCGGTTAGGAATGACGGTGGTAGAGTAAAGCTCCTTACCTGTTTTGTCGTGATCCATCTTGTAGTAAACGCCGGGGCTGCGGACGAGCTGTGAAACGATAACGCGCTCCGCGCCGTTTATAACAAAGGTTCCGCTTGCGGTCATAAGCGGAAAATCACCCATGAACACATTGCTTTCCTTGATTTCGCCGGTGCTCTTGTTAAGAAGGCGGGCTGTAACCCTGAGCGCCGCCGAATATGTGGCGTCGCGAACCTTACACTCAATTACGCTGTAGTTGGGATGATCCACGTCAAGCGTGTAATCGATAAAATCAAGTACAAGGTTGTCCTGATAATCGGTGATACCCGAAACATCCTTGAACACATCCTTAAGTCCCTCTTCAAGGAACCATTTGTAGGACGCTTTCTGCACCTCAATGAGGTTGGGCATATCGATAACTTCTTCGATTTTGCCAAAGCTCATTCTTTCGGTGTTGCCAAGCTTTACGGGTTTGACATTTACCATAGGCGTATCACTCCTTAAATATTTTCATCTTTCATCAAACGGAATATGATGTAAAATCAGCCGCGAAAAATTTGTATAAAAAACATCTTGACAGGAAAATTGTTTTGTGATAATATCCCCTTATCAAATGAGGTTTTTTTCAATAAATTTGTCGACTTTCGGTACATATCCCCATTATGGTACATTTTACTATTTTATACCCCCGAAGGGAAGTTGTCAAGAGGATTTTCCAAAGTTTTTACATTTTTTTAATACTTTTTTAATTGTTAGTGCTTCAAAGGAATTTTTGACCTTTGAAGCTTTAATTTCAGGCAAAAAGAAACACGCGGCAGCGTTGGCAATTTTTATCT
>DOUO01000017.1:0-3098 GCA_003520555.1 Oscillospiraceae bacterium | reverse complement strand
GAAACGCCGGCTTTTCGGGTACACCGGATGTCGGGTACGCGAAATAAAAAACATTGACAAAGCAGGGACATAAGGGTAAAATTGAAAAAAGAAGCCGCGATGAAGGAGCTGAGATAATGGAAGCGAATTTTTATTTGGAAATAGCCGGATTTATTCTGAATCTGTTGCTGCTTACTTACTATATCATATATATGATTGCGGAAATCCGTATACTTGAAAAGGAAGGCGAAAAGGGCTGGAAAGCTCTTATACCTATATATAATTTCTATGTTACCTACAGAATCGAGGGCGTGTTTGTTCCATGGTTTTATTTCGCGGCAAGCTGCACAATACTGGAATTCATTGAGGATATTCTTAAGATTTGTTCGGTTCACATGCCCGTTTGGCTTGAAATAATATTTGCCGCGGCAAATCTGCTGATGCTGATTACCGAAAGCGTTTTTTCGGTGCACCTGGGAAGGTCGTTCGGAAAAAGCACGGCGTTCAAGGCGGGACTTGTGATTTTGCCGCAGATTTTTTACCCGATATTGGCTTTTGGCAAGTCAAAATTTATTCACCGTAAGCAAGGAGCGGAAGATGCCGGTTTATCGTATAGCGCAACTAAACATTAATATAAATCCGCTGTATCCTCAGACCGCAAAGCGGCTTGAGCCGTTTTTGAGCGGTTCGGCAAAGGCGGACTTTGACGCGTCGGCGAATTACGCGGAAATTGCGGAGTATGTTTCAAAGCAGGAACCGCCGTGCGCGGAATACCTTGCCGAAGGCGCGATTATTCTTACCAAAATTTGCAAAACCGTTTTATCACGGTTTGACGGCTGCTTTTTTCATTCCTCAAGCCTGATGATGGACGGTAAAGCGTATGTTTTTACCGCGCTGAGCGGTACGGGCAAGTCAACGCATACCGCGCTTTGGCGAAAAAAATTCGGCGGCAGGGTTACGATGATTAACGACGACAAACCGCTGATACGCAAAATTGACGGCAAATATTTGGTTTGCTCAACGCCGTGGATGGGCAAGTCCGAAATCGGAACAAATATTGACGTGCCTGTTAAGGCAATTTACGTGCTTGAACGAGGAACAACCAACAAAGCCGAGCGCGTAAGCGTTTCAAGGGTGTTCAGGCAGCTGCTTGAAGCAACGCTTTTACCGGAAAATACCGAGGATATGAAAAAGCTGCTTGGGCTTTTTGACGGGCTGTTTTCAAGTGTTCCGCTGTTTCTTTTGAGCTGCAACACGGACGTACAGGCCGCTCAGGTTGCCTATGACGCGGCAAACAAGGAGTAAGGTATATGAATATTGAACACGTTGTATCCGTAGAAAACATGCGCCAAAGCGACGCGCATACAATTGAAAGCGGAATCACCTCCGCTGAGCTTATGCACCGCGCCGCCGAAGGTATTTTTAAGGCGGCAAGGTTTGCGGGCAAGGTTGCCGTTGTGTGCGGTTCCGGCAACAACGGCGGCGACGGCTACGCGCTGGCGTGCATACTGTGCGAAAACGGATTTACGCCCACGATTTTCCGCACAAGCGGCAAATTTTCCAAGGACGGACTTTTTTACTACAAAACAGCGTTGTCTTTGGGAGCGGCGGAGGAAAACCTGAATGTTCCCAATCCGTTTACGGGCTTTGATATTGTAGTTGACTGCATACTCGGCACGGGCTTTAAGGGCGAAGTAAGCGAGGACATCGCGCGCGTGATTGACGCGATAAACGCTTGTCCGGCTTTTGTCATAAGCGCGGACATCAACAGCGGAATAAACGGCGACACGGGCGCGGCTAAGGTTGCCGTGAATTCCGACCTGACGGTTTCAATAGGTTATTTAAAGACCGGTATGTTTTTAAACGACGCTCCGTTTTACATTGACAAGCTCAGAAACGCCGACATAGGCATAAGCCTTTTGCATGAGGAGTATAAGCTTGTGGATTACGGCATGCTTCATATGTTTGAGGGCTACGGCTCGATTGTGATGAGCGAAGAGGAGTTTTACGAGCGCTTTGCCTTTGCGCCCGGGGACGGCGGACTTGCCGAAAAGGTAATTCGGCTGAGCGCCGAACAAGGCAAAACCATTGTGGTAAAAACGGAACATTCGGCGGTAATAGGCGACATTAAGTATGCTTATTTCTGCGCCGATTATATTGTTTAAGGAGCGGCTGTTATGATGAATCTGTTTCAAAGGTTTTCGGCGTTTATGCGGGGACGCTACGGCTTTGACACATTAAACAAGGTGCTTGCCGGAGCGGTGTTTGTGATTTATATCATCAACCTTTTTGTGTTCAACAACGTCGCGCACATTGTTCTTCTTATTATTAATATACTGGTGATCGCGCTTCTGATTTTCAGAATGTTATCGCGAAACATAACCAAGCGCAGCGCGGAAAACCGGGCGTTTTTAAAGTTTTATGAGCCTTTAAAGAACCGTATAAAGTTTGCGATTCGCAGATTTAAGGACAGGAAGGATTACCGTTACCGCAAATGTCCTGCGTGCAAGGCTACGCTAAGGGTAAAGAATAAAAAAGGTACGCACACGGTGCGCTGTCCCAGGTGCAAATACGAGTTTAAGACAAAAATTTAACAATTCTTATTTTTCTTGACTTTTTAATTTTATATTGCTATACTATTTCTATTGTATGAAAGCACCGCTTTCGGAAAGGAGACCTATATGGCCAACGAAAAGATTTACGACGATATGGAAAACGAAGGCACACTTATCACCCTTGAGGACGAAGAGGGCAATGAGGTTGAGTTCGAGTTTTTGGACGTTATCGAATATGACAACGACGAGTACATTGTGCTGATTGAAAACCGTGAGGACGCCGACGAGGTTGTTATCCTTAAAATCAACGCTATTGACGAGGAAACCGAGGAATATCTCAGCATTGATGACGAGGATTTGCTTGAAAAGCTGTTTGAGTTATTCAAGAAAAAATACGACGGTGAAATCAATTTTGAATAATCGCCTAAAAGTATAACAAATAAGAAAGCACGGTTTTGACGCCGTGCTTTTTTGCGGCTCTGTAATTAATTTCGGGTAAGAAACAGAGCCTGAAAAAATAATGAAATTTTAAAAAGCAGAGCATATTTGCGCAAAATCCGCCGG
>DOUO01000104.1 GCA_003520555.1 Oscillospiraceae bacterium | reverse complement strand
TTGTCAACACCTTTTTTGAAAAAAGATTGAAAAAATTTTATCTGATATTTGACAGGGAGGCATAAAGCCTCCCCGGTACAGATTATGCTTATCAGTCCTCAATTATCATGAGGTCCTCCTTTTCAAGCTTGCGGAGCTCGCGGCGGTTGAGAATGTCGTAAATTGCCGGAATGATATAGAGCGTCATGAGCGTCGCGTAAAGCAGGCCGCCTATGCAGACGATTGCGAGCGGCTGCATCATTTCGGCTCCGGTGCCGATTCCGAGCGCCATTACCGATAAACCGAGGATTGTGGTCAGGGCGGTGATGAAAATCGGGCGCATACGGGTTTTGCCTGCCTCGACAATTGCTTCAACACGTTCCCGGCCGGAAACGCGCAGCCTGTTGATGTAGTCAACAAGCACGATACCGTTGTTTACGATGATGCCGCAGAGCATTACGAAGCCGATCATTGAGACAACGCTGATATCAAAACCGGTGATGAGGAGTCCGAGGAAGCCGCCGGTGAACGCGAGCGGAATTGTAAACATTATTATAAAGGGTGACTTAAGGCTTTGGAACTGGGCAACCATTATAAGGTAAATCAGGATTACGCCGAGCAGGAGCATGAGAGACAGCTGCTGCATGGCTTCCATTGTTTCCTTGTCGGTTCCGGCAAATTCAAAGGTGAAGCCCGCGGGGAGCTTGTAATCCTTCATGATTTCCTTTGCCCTGTTTGTTGCCGCGGTCAGCGAAGCGCCGTTTTTGAGCGTGCCGCTGACGCTTAAGTAACGTTTTTGGTCCTGACGGTTTATTTGATTCATCGTTTCGGATTTTGAAATGTCCGCGATTGAGGATAAAGAGGTCTGTTTTTTGCTGCCCTCTTTGTCGGTGTAATCAATATTAACGCTGCCGATTTTGTCCGCCGAGATTTTTTGCTTGTCGTCCTTTACAACCACAACGTTGAGGTTTTTGCCGTCCTCGGTTTTAAGCGAGGTTGAGGTTTTTTCTTCCGAAACCTTTGCGGAAATTTGCTGAAACACCTGAGCCACGGTAAGACCTTTTTGAGCCGCCTTAAGCTTGTCTACGGTGATTTTTATTTCGGGAGAGGTTGCGCCTACGCCGCTGTCGGTTTTTTCAATTTGTTCGATTTCACCGAATTTCTTCGCGATGTCCTCAGCCGAGGATTTCAGCTTTTCGAGGTCGTCGCCGTAGAGCAGAAGCTTAACTCCGCCGTCCCCGAGAAGGGTTGACATATTGCCCATTGAGCCTGAGCTGACGGTGACTTCGCCGTCGATGCCTTCAAGCTCCTTTTCAAGCTCCTTCGCGATTTTTGAGCCGTCCTTCACCTTGTCCTCTTTGAGAACGCCGTAAGCCATAAGACTGCCGGCGTCGCTGCGGTCTACGCTTGCGCCGAGCACCGCCGCTCCCATTGAATTTCCTGCCGTGACTCCGACGGTTTCAAATTCGTCGCGGCTGTTGAGAACCTTGCCGAGCTTTTCACCCTGAGCCACGGTTTCCTCAAAGGTTGAGTTGGCGTCAAGGGTGACGTTAACCTGAATTTGCGTGCTGCTCATTGTGGGCATAAAGCTGAAGCCGCGCGCGAACGCGCCGAAGCCGCTGCCGATTAACAGGGCGACGGCCGCGAGGATTGCGACAACCTTGTGACGCAGCACAAAGCGCACGCTTTTATCGTAGGCTTTGAGGATTTTTCCCTCGCCTTGCTTTTTGGGCTGCCTGATTTTTTTGAGCATGCTTTGTCCCATTGCGGGAACCAAAGTGAGCGCGACAAGCAGGCTTGCCATAAGCGAATATGTGATTGTAAGCGCCATATCCGAGAAGATTTGGCGTGTGATGCCCTCGACGAAAACAATCGGCGCGAACACGCAGATTGTTGTAAGCGTTGAGGCGAGAATCGCGCCTGCAACCTGACGCGCTCCGTTGAGCGACGCCTGGATCGCGTTGTAGCCCTTTGCGCGCAGGCGGTAAATATTTTCGATAACTACAATTGAGTTGTCAACCAGCATACCTACGCCGATTGCGAGTCCCGAAAGCGAAATCATGTTGAGCGAAACTCCGCTGAAGTACATCATGACAATGGCGAAAACCACGCTGACGGGAATTGAAAACGCGACGATTACCGTAGGCTTGATATCGCGCAGGAAGATAAGGAGTATTATAATCGCGAGAGCCGCGCCCATGAGCAGGTTTTGCAGCACTCCGTTTACCACTATGCGGATGTAATTGCCCTGGCTGTAGAGGGCGGTGAATTCAAGCCCTTCGTTATCCTTTTCAAGCTGAGCGATTGTGCTGTTGATATTGTCGCAGACGGTTGAGGTGGCGATGTTGCTCTGCTTGCTGAAGCTTAACACAACGCCGTCGGTATTATTGATTTTCGCGTAGATGTCCTTTGAATCGTCGGCGGACACGACGTCAGCTACGTCGCTGAGCCTCACTACGCCGATTCCGTCGATTTTGGTGTCGAACAGCGCAAGGTTGTTTAGCTCCTTGGCGTTCTTTACCTCGTCGCCCACGCGTACCATATACTTATTATTATTGTCGTCGGTTACATAGCCCGCGGGCATTGAAAAGTTTTGCGCGGTTAAAATGCCCGAAATATTGTCAAGAGTTACCGTGCCGTTTACGTCCGCCTTTTCCTTGGCGGCTTTTTTCTGTGTTGACAGCTCGCCCGAATTTTTATCAAGCTCCGATTTTGCCGCGTTGAGCTGAGCCGCGGTTGAGTTAAGCTCGCTTTGCTTTGCGCTTAACGCCGCGACCGTGCCGGAAAGCTTAAAGTCGGCGCCTGACTGTTGACGTGCGATTGTGGAAAGCGCTTCGTTAACGGTAACGGTGTTGTCGTCAAGCCCGGCGATTGCCGTATCAAGCTGTTTTACGCCGTCGTCAATTGCGGCAATCTGATTTGGCAGGGCTTCGATTGTTTCGTCAAGCTTTTCTATTGTTGTGCCTAAATCGCCGAGCTTTGCCTCGATTTCCGCGATTGATTTGTCAACGGTTTCAATTGTATCCTTTGTTTGCTTAAGCGCTTCGTCAATGTTTTCGGGGCTGACGCCGTACAGCTCAAGAGTTTTTTTGAGCTGTTCAAGCTGAGCGCGCGCCTGAGCCGTTTGTTGTTCGTCGGCTTCGGAGTCGTCCAGAATTTTCCTGAGCGCTTGATACTGCTCCTTTGAGGTTTCAAGGAGCTTTTGGGTGTTTTCAAGCCCTTCCTTTTTTTCAACCAGTTCGGTATAGGCTGTTCTTACCGAAAGGAGAGTTTTGTAAAGAGTTTCAAGCGTTGTTTTATTTTGCAGCAAAGCTGATTTTTGGTCAAGAAGCTGCATTTGCGCGGTGATTACCTTTGAGCCGCCGTTTGCCGCCTGAGTGCGCGCGTCGGCAAGCTTTTTCGACAGCTCGTCCTGCGCTGCACCGACGTCCCCGATGGAATCCGACAGGGTTTGCGAGCCGTTTTGCGCGAGGGCGATGTTGTTTTCAAGCTGAGCCTTCGCGTCGTTTATTTTGTCCTCGGCGTCGGCAAACTGAGAATCAAGCGCGGCGTTTATTTTTTTATTGAGCGAGTCAAGCTTTTTCTGCGAAATAATTACGCTTTCGCGCTGAGTTACCAAGCCCTTGTCCGACACCGAAGCTACGCCGTCGATGCCTTCAAGGCGGTTCATCAGCTCGTCGGACACAAAGTCGGAAATTTCCTGACGGTTTTTTCCTTTGTAGTCAACGGCAAGCATGGCCACGGGCAGGATGTTCGGGTTTGCCTTCACAAGAAACGGCGAGCCGACCGTTTCGTCCCAGCTGTCCTTTATTGTATCAAGGCTTGAACGGATGTCGATTGTGGCGGTATCCATATTTGTTCCGTCCTCGAATTCTATGAGAAGCATAGAATAGCTGTCGGCGGAGTTTGAAGTGATTTGCTTTACGCCGTCGATGACCGAAACCGCGCTTTCAAGCGGCTTTGAAACGGTTTTTTCAACGGTTTCGGGGGTTTGACCGGGGTACGGCGTAATTATTACCGCGTAGGGCAAATCAAGATTCGGCAAAAGATCGGGAGTCATTTTCATAAATGAAACAACTCCCAACACCAATACAAGTATAACGCCGACAAAAACGGTCAGCGGTTTTTTTACGCTCAGTTTAGATAACATGGCAGCTCCTTTGAACGTTTGTCAATGCCGGCGTATACGTTTAAGCGCACGCGCCGGACTTTACGATGTCAATTTGTTTAAGATAGCCTTTCTTAACAAGCTCATAATCCTTGCCGTCAACAAAATAATCGCGAACCGACTGCTTTAAAACAAGCGTCAGAATGTTGTTTACGTAATTAAAGAACGCTTCGTCGCCCGATTTGAGGTTCTTGCGTGAAAGCCGCGAGCGAAGACTGTTGATTGCGTCAAAGCCGGTGCAGCGTTTTTGCAGATAATCCGACACAACGGTGTTGGCGCTGCGGATATTTACAATCAGTTTTTTGAAAACCGATTTGTTCTTTTCTCCGTCTCCGAGCATGGCGATGATTGTAAAACATTCCTCGTAGGTGTAGAAAATGTCGCCGCGCGAAACGTTGATTACCTCGTTTACCTTTTCCTCAAATTTCATTATGTAGAACTTGAGGAGCACTTCTGCCAAATCCATTTTGTCATCAAAATACTGGTAAAAGCTTCCGCGTGAAATCTCCGCTTTGCGGATGATGTTGTTAATACTTACCCTGTTTGTGTTCTCGGCGGCGAACTCGTCAACAATTGCTTCAATAACCCTTTGTTTTTTTGCCTCGGGCAAATTATAAAATGTGCTTTTAATCATTTCAAACTCCCCTTTCCATACGCAGTAATAATATACGTATTTTACTAAAGTAAAGTATAACATTAAAGCAAAAAAGTGTCAAGTTTTTGTTCGCAATAGCTTCAAGTAGGATTTAAAAGGACGTTTTGCAGTTTGTAATTGTCATTTTTTGTTCATAAACATTGAATTAAAAAAAGGCTGTCAAATATTATGTTTTTAAAATATCAGTGTATAATTTATATATATGTTTATAATTTCACTGTGCTTATTACTAAGATAAAGGGGTTTTTTCAAAAAAAGTTATGCAATTGCGCAAAGTGTTTTTCATATTCCCCTGTTTTTCGCGGAAGAAAAGATATATACTTTAGGGCATAAAAAAGAGTTAATATTTGTCTAATATCACAACCATATCCCTTTAATAATTTTCCGTCAAGAATATAATATATAAATATGTATATAATGTCAATCGTTTTTATGATTTTTTTGTCGGACAAAAATTCAATTTTGATGTAAAAACATACATTTTAAATGATGTGAATAAAACATATTGAATTTTTTTGTTGCATTTAATGCGCAAATGTGGTAAGATAATCTTTATAACAGTGCGGTTTTTTGTTATTTTTATAACAAGCCGCGTAACGAAAGGAGCGTATTATGGCAAAGGACATGTTAGACGCTATCTGCGCCGCCGAAGCCGAGGCTAAAAACAGCGAGCTGAACGCCCGCCAAACAGCCGCGGGAATGGCGTCAAAGGCAAGGCAGGACGCGCAGGAGCTTGTTTCCAAACGCACCGCGCAAGCCGGGGCGGACGCCGACAGGCAGCTTGAAAAAGCGCGCGCCGACGGCGAAAAAGCCGCTGCCGAAGCCGCGGAAAACGCAAAAAAGGACTGCGCGGCAATTTCCGCCGCCGCGGACAAAAACCGTGAAGCCGTAATTAAAAAAGCCGCCGACGCCCTGCTGGGCTGAAGCGGAGGATAAAAGTGTGGTGATGCTATTTGGCAAAAGTAAAAATGAAGTCCGTACGGATTATCGCACTGAGACAGGACAGAAAGCGGCTGCTTGAGCACCTTCAGGACAGCGCGCTGATTCAGATTCAGAAAAGCGAGAAATCGCGCGACGGATTTAAAAGAGTGGATTTGAATTCGCAGACTCAGATTTTTGAACGCAACGTAAATCTGAGCGAGCAGGCTTTGAAAATACTCAACTCTGTTTCGCCCGAAAAGGGCGGAATGCTTGACTCCTTTAAAGGACGGCGTGAGATTGACCCTGACGAGCTGGGGGTTATTGCTTCCCGGTCAAAGGAGGTTATTGCCGTCTGCACGCGCATATGCGAGCTTGACAAGGGGCGCAGCGACAACGAAGCGGAAAAAATCAGGGTTAACACCCAGCTTGCCCAGCTTGAGGCGTGGCAAAGCCTGGACATTCCCCTGAACACAACCGAAACGCAGTCTACGGCTGTATTTATCGGAAGCTTTCCGCAAAAATACGACGAATCGCTTTTAAAACAGGCGATTGCCGAACAAAACCCGAAGCTTTGCTTTGAGCTTGAAATTCAGCACAGCGAACAGACAATGACCTGCGCGGTTATTTTTGTGCCGAAAAGCCAAAAGCAGATGGCAGAGGAAGCACTGAGGGCGCTGAGCTTTTCAAGACCGATGAGCCCTACCGGCAAAATCCCGAAGGTTAAGGCCGAAAGGCTGAGGGAAAAGAACGAGCGGCTTGACCGCGAAAACGAAAAGGCTGTTGAGGAGATTAAATCCTACGTTAACAGGCGCGAGGATATTAAGTTTACACAGGATTATTTCCGCGTAAGAGCCGACAAATACAATGTAATTAACAACTTAGACCACAGCAGGCACGTGTTCATCATTGAGGGTTACGTGCCCGAGGAGGACTGCGAAAAGCTTAAGGCGCTTTGCGAACGCGTTTCAACCTGCGCGGTTGAGTTTTACGACGCGGGCGACGACGCTCCGGTTAAGCTTAAAAACAACAGCTTTGCCGAACCGGCGCAGGGCATTTTGACAATGTACTCTCCCCCGGGCAGGACGGATATCGACCCCACGCCCGTTTTGGCGTTTTTCTTCTACTTCTTCTTCGGAATGATGTTCTCCGACGCGGGCTACGGAATTTTGATGGTAATAGCGACGGCGCTTATGATTAAAATTTTCAAGCCCGACAAAAAAATGAAAAACAACCTTAAGCTCTTCCGCAACTGCGGAATTTCCACAACGCTGTGGGGACTTGTTTTCGGAAGCTTTTTCGGCGACGCTCCGGCTTCGCTGTACGCCTACTTCACGGGCAATCCGATAACCATGAAGGAGCTTATTCCGTGGTATACGCTTGACCCGCAAAAGGACGCGCTGTTGCTTATGGTGGTAAGCATCGCCTTCGGCCTTGTTCACATTTTGGTCGGCATGGGCTGCAAGTTCTATATCTGCATTAAGGAAAAGGACTGGGGCGGAGCGTTTTTTGACACAGGTCTTTGGATGATGCTGCTTATCGGCATCGCGGTTTTGGCAGCGGGCGTTTTTGTCGCTCCGCCGCTTGTTACGGTCGGCGCGGTTATTTCAATAGCCTGCGCGGTCGGACTTGTGCTCACCCAGGGCAGAGGCAAAAAAAGCATTGTGGGCAAAGCCGTGGGCGGACTTGCCTCGCTTTACGACATAACGGGCTACATAAGCGACCTTTTAAGCTACTCGCGTTTGCTTGCCCTCGGTCTTACAACCGGCGTTATGGCTCAGGTGTTTAATATGCTTTCAACCATGATGGGCAAAAGCGTTGTGGGCTTCATCTTTTTAATTATAATCTTTATTGTGGGACACCTTGTCAACATCGGACTCAACGCGCTTGGTTCGTATGTACACACAATGCGTCTGCAATATGTTGAAATGTTCAGTAAATTTTATGAGGGAGGCGGCACTGAGTTTCAGCCGTTCTCACTTCAAAGTAAATATATTAAAATTCAGGAGGATAAATAATCATGAACGGTATGTTTTTCGCGCTTTTAGGCGCTTCACTGGCAACAGCACTTGCGGGTATCGGCTCGGCCAAGGGCGTAGGCGGCGCTGCTCAGGCAGCTATGGGAGTTCTCAGCGAGGACTCGTCAAAATTCGGTAAAATGCTCGTACTCACACTTCTTCCGGGTACTCAGGGACTTTACGGCTTCATCGTAGGCTTCCTTGTTCTTGTAAGCTGCGGCGTTTTGGGCGGCAATCTTCCCACCATGGGTCAGGGACTCGCGTTCCTCGGAGCTTCGCTCGCTATCGGTCTGGGCGGTCTTTTCTCGGGTATCGCTCAGGGTAAGGCTGCCGTTTCGGGTATCGCCATGACCGCAAAGGACGACGCGAACTTCTCAAAGGGCATGGTTTCCGTAACTCTTGTTGAAATTTACGCGCTTCTGGCGTTCATCGTTTCACTTCTTGTAGTTATTCAGATTCCTTCACTCAGCATCTGATTTAGCGCGGCGCAGCCGCAAAATGAATTTGCGTAAACGCAATAATAACTACAAAGGAGGACGCGTATGAACGGCGGTGACAAAATTATTGAACGCATAAAGGCGGACAGCAAAAAAACCGTTGACGAAATTATGGCTCGGGCTTCGGACGAATGCGCCGCCATTATGCAGCAGGCGGAAAAAACCGCCGACAAAAATGCGGCGGAAATAAGCTCAAAAACCGCGGCAAAGCTTAAGCAGATTGAGGCTTCCTCAAAAAGCCGCGCAGAGCTTGAAACCCGCAACGCGCTGCTGAAACAACGCAGAAATGAAATTGATAAAACCGTTGAGGCGCTGGGAAACTACCTTCTCAACCTCGGCGATAACGAATATTTTGACGCGCTTTACAGGCTTGCCGCGCAGCTTAAGGGCAAAAGCGGCACGGTTTACCTCAATCAGAAGGATTTGAACCGCTTGCCCTCCGACTTTGAAAGCAAAATCGGAGAACGCGGACTTAACGCCGACGTAAGCAAAACCCCGATTGATATTTCGGGCGGGTTTGTTCTTAAGAGCGGCGATGTTGAGGAAAATATGGACATAAACGCGCTTATCGGCTCCCGCAGAGATGAAATCGAGGATTTGATTAACCGCGAGCTCTTTGCTCGGTAAGGAGGATGTATGGCTTTATCATATGAATTCTCCATCGGTTCTGTCAGGGCAAAGGAAACCTCGCTTTTAAACGCGCAGGACATAGAGCAGCTTTTGGCGTGCCAAAACTCCGGGCAGCTTTGCGCGGCGCTGAGCGACAGGGGCGTGGGCGACGGAAACACGGTTGACGAAATTTTGCGCGACCGCAACAAAAAAACCTGGGATTACCTCAGAAGCGTTGCTCCCGATTTTGACATATTCAGACCCTTCATCATTTTGAACGACATACATAATTTTAAGGTTGCCTTAAAGGGCACTATGGCGAACAGGGAATACCGCTCGCTTATGCTTGAGCCCTGCACCGTCAGCCACGAAACCGTTATTGAGGCGGTTGAGCGCCGCAGAATGAGCCTTTTGCCCGAATTTATGCAAAAGCCCTGCGACGAAGCCTACGAGCTTTTGGCGCACACGGGCGACGCGAGGCTCGGCGACAGCGTGCTTGACAGCGCCGCAATGCGTGAAATGCTTGATATCGCAAAAAGCTTTCATTCACAATTTTTAAAGACATATTTTGAAAACCTGGTGTTTTACGCAAACGTAAAAACCGCCATTCGCGCCGCGCGCGCAAACGCCGGAAAGGATTTCCTTGACAGGGCGCTTTGCGAGGTCCCGGGCTTTAACAAAAAATCCGTCACCGATGCCGCTGTTAAGGGCGCGGAATACCTGATTGACGAGCTTGAAAAGCGCGCGGATTACGACTGCCGCAGGGCGATTGAGGAATACAAAAAATCTCCGTCCGCGTTTGAAAAGTTTGTTGACAACAGACTGATTGTTATGGCAAGGGAAAGCTGCAAGCGCGCAAGCGAGGGAGCCGAGCCTGTTTTGGGCTACTACCTCGGCGTTGAGGCGGAAAACAAGGTTATTCACATTATATCAAGCGGTATCCGCACACAGACCGGCGCGGAAATGATTAGGGAAAGGCTGCGTGAAATCTATGGCTAA
>DOUO01000125.1 GCA_003520555.1 Oscillospiraceae bacterium | reverse complement strand
AATTAATTAAACTTTTAAGAGGTAAATTATGACCGGTAATCAAAATGATAAATCCGTGTTTGTCGCAATTGTCGGCAAGCCGAACGTAGGCAAAAGCTCAATTCTCAACCGGCTTCTCGGTCAAAAAATAGCCATAGTGTCAAGCAAGCCGCAAACCACGCGCAACCGCATTACCGGCGTGCTCACCCAAGGCGATTATCAAATTGTTTTTTTTGACACGCCCGGTATGCACAAGCCGAAAAACTCGCTCGGAAAATATATGGTGCGCTCTGTCAATGAATCCGTGGGCGGCGTTGACTGCTGCCTTCTGGTTACGGAAGCAGGCCGCGAGCCTTCACCCGCCGACCTTTCGCTCATTGAAAAATTCAAGACCATGGAAATGCCCGCAATCCTGGCAATCAATAAAATCGACATGCTTAAGGAAAAGGAAGAGCTCATGAAGCAAATCCTTACATATTCACGGCTTTACAATTTCGAAGCGGTTGTGCCCGTCAGCGCACAGGACGGCAGCGGACTCGGCGAGCTGCTTGACGAGCTGAAAAAGCAGGCGAGCGAGGGCGGACATTACTTTGACGAGGACACCCTGACCGACCAGCCCGAACGGGTGATTGTTTCTGAAATAATACGCGAAAAAATCCTGCGCTTCTGCGACAAGGAAATTCCGCACGGCACCGCCGTTGTCATTGAAAAAATGAAAACACGCGAAAACGGAATTCTTGACATCGACGCGACAATTTACTGCGAACGTGAAACTCATAAACGCATAATCATCGGCAAGGGCGGTTCAATGCTCAAAAAAATCAGCGCGTGCGCCCGCGGGGACATCGAACGGTTTTTTGACTGCAAGGTGTTTCTGCAAACCTGGATAAAGGTCAAGGAGGACTGGCGCAACCGCGCGCGGCTTGTGCAAAATTTCGGCTACGACGAAAAGAACTTCGATTAACGCCCGAACCCAAGCCGCGCTTCGTAAATAGAAAAATTTACACGCAATAAAAACCGGCAAAATCAAAACACTAAACAGCGGAGGTGTTTTGATGGACGAAATGAACATGTGGTCGGTGTTTCTCACAACGGGAAGCGTGCTTGACTATATCCGCTACAAAAGCATACAAAACTCAAAGAACACGGGCGCGGACACCGTAAACAGGGAGGTCACCGATGAAATTCCGGACGGACGGACTGATTATCAAAGAAATGAATATCGGTGAGCAGGACAAGCTTGTGCATGTTCTCACGAAATCTCACGGTGTAATCAAGGCGTTTGTAAAGGGCGCGAAAAGCCTGAAAAGTCAAAAAGGCGCGCCGTCGTCGCTGCTTTCATATTCCCGGCTGACCTTCTACAAAAGCCGGGACAGCTACACAATCGGCGACGCGCAAACGCTGCGTATATTCTCACGCCTCAGAAGCGACGTCAAAAAAATGTGCCTTGCCCAGTACTTTTGCGAGCTTTGTCTGACAATCTGTCCGCGCGAACAGCCTGCCGGAGAATACCTGAGCCTGGTATTAAACTCGCTTTACCTGATAAACGAGGACAAGCGCCCGGAAAAGCTTGTCAAGCCCTGCCTTGAAATGCGCATGGCGGAAATGGCAGGTTACATGCCCGACCTGCGAATGTGCTCGGTCTGCGGCGAATACACAGCTCCGCTCATGTATTTTTTGCCCGTGGAGGGCAGGCTTGAATGTTCCTCGTGCCGCCCGAATCCTCCCGACGGCGCGATTCCGCTCAGCGAAGCCGCGCTTCACGCGCTCAGACACACAATCTACGCCGACGACAACAAGCTGTTCGCGTTTTCGCTTTCGGACGAAGGTTTGGAAATGTTAAACGCCGCCGGCGAAAGCTACATAAAATACCGCTTTGAAAAAGATTTTAAAACACTTGTTTTTTACAAAACATTATCATAGGTAAAATATGAACAGACATTACAAAACTCTTGAACTTGACAAAATTTTGGAAAGACTCGCTTCGCTTACTCACCTTGACTCGGCGCGCGAGCTCGCGCTTTCGCTTGAACCGCAGTACAATCTTGAAAAAGTGCGCGCGCTTCTTAAGCAGACCGACGACGCCTTTGTGCTTATCGGACGTTTCGGCGCGCCTTCCTTCGGAGGAGCCTCAAATTGCGCCGGAAACCTTCGGCGCGCTCAGGCAGGCGGCTGCCTGACAACCGCCGAGCTGCTGAAAATTGCTCAAACCCTGCGCATTATCCGCACCGTCAGGGAGTGGCATTCGCGCTTTGCCTCAACGGAAACCGCCCTTGACGGTTATTTCAGCGGACTTATTTCAAATAAATACCTTGAAGAAAAAATCACCTCGGCTATCATCTCGGAGGACGAAATTTCCGACAAGGCAAGCTCCGCGCTTTCGGACATAAGGCGCAAAATCCGCACCGCGTCCTCAAAAGCGCGTGAAACTCTTGATAAGATTATCCACAGCTCAAGCTACATAAAATACCTTCAGGAAGCAATCGTAACCCAGCGCGACGGAAGATACGTTGTTCCTGTCAAAAGCGAATGCCGCAACAACGTTCCCGGACTTGTCCACGACACCTCGTCAAGCGGTCAAACCGTGTTTATCGAGCCTATGGGAGTTGTGCAGGCAAACAACGACATAAAGGTGCTTAAGGCAAAGGAAGAAGAGGAAATCGAACGCATATTGTTTGAGCTTTCCGCGGACGCGGGCGAATTTGCCGACGCCGTCATACGCAGCTACAAAAACCTCACCTCGCTTAATTTGATTTTTGCCAAGGCGGAGCTTGCGTACCGCATGAAGGCAAGCGTGCCTGTCCTCAACGACAAGGGAGTAATCAATCTTAAACGCGCGCGCCATCCGCTTATCGACCCGGGCAAGGTTGTTCCCATTGATATCCGTCTCGGCGAAAGCTTTGACACCCTTGTTATTACGGGGCCGAACACAGGCGGCAAAACCGTAACGCTTAAAACGCTCGGACTGCTAACGCTTATGGCGATGTGCGGGCTTCTTGTGCCCTGCGACAGCAACAGCGAGCTTAGCGTATTCCGCCGCGTGCTGGTTGATATCGGCGACGAACAGAGCATTGAGCAAAACCTTTCAACCTTTTCCGCGCACATGACAAATATTATCCAAATAGTAAAGCTTGCAAACGCAGGCTCGCTCTGCTTAATCGACGAACTCGGAGCGGGCACGGACCCTGTCGAGGGCGCGGCGCTTGCAATCGCGATACTTGAAAGGCTGCGTGAAAAGCACGCCAAAATCGCCTCGACAACTCACTATGCCGAGCTCAAGGAGTACGCTTTGCAAACCGAAGGCGTGGAAAACGGAAGCTGCGAATTCGACGTTGCCACGCTGCAGCCCACCTACAGACTCTTAATCGGCGTGCCCGGCAAAAGCAACGCCTTCGCGATTTCAAGGCGCCTCGGAATGGACAATGAAATCGTTGAGCGCGCGCGCCGGCTTGTTTCAAGCGAAAACCGTCAGTTTGAGGATGTTGTTGAAAAGCTTGAACGTCAGCGCCAAAGCCTTGAACGCCAGGTCGAAAACGCCAACCGCCTTACCGCCAAGGCGAACACGGAAAAGCAAAAGGCGGAAAACGAACTCAAACGCGCCAGGGCTGACGCGGAACGTGAAATCGAACGCGCTAAGCAGGAAGCTCAGCGCATAGTATCGCGCACAAGGGCGCAGGCGGACGCGCTTGTCAATGAGCTTGAAAAGGCGCGCAGGGAAAAGGAGCTTTCCTCGCAGGACAGGGCAAAGCTGCGCAAAAACATCGACCAAATGGAAGCTCACGCCGACCCCGTAAAAATAAAGCAAACCCCGGCGGAGGAATACAAGCTTCCGCGGCCGCTTAAAGCAGGCGACGAGGTGCTTGTGTTTGATATCGACAAAAACGCCACCGTTATCACACCGCCCAACAAGGACGGAGTAACGCTTGTTCAGGTAGGTATAATAAAAACGCGCGTAGACGTCAAAAATCTTCGTCTGCTCAAAGGCGCGGACAAGCCCAAAAAGCCGAAATTCGCCTCAACGCGCACCATCCCGAGCCGAATGGAGGTGCGCCCCGAAACCGAGGTGGACGTCCGTGGCGAAACCGCCTTTGACGCGATCCAAATCGTGGATAAGGCAATTGACAACGCCGTACTTTCGGGTGTTACCAAGCTGACCGTAATCCACGGCAAGGGCACCGGAATACTCCGCCGTGAAATCAATAATCACCTCCGCACTCATAAGGCTGTAAAAAGCAAACGCCTCGGTACCTTCGGAGAAGGCGAGGACGGCGTAACTATTGTTGAGCTGAAATAGCTTTTGCGGCGCAAATCAAATATCGAAAGCAGTGATAATATGAAAAAGCAATACCTTGAAACCGGCAAAATCGTCGGCACTCACGGAATAAAGGGCGAGGTGCGCATCGAACCGTGGTGCGATTCTCCGCAGTTTTTAAGCGAATTTACAACCCTTTACCTTGACGACGGCGGCAAAACCTTTATCGAGGTAAAAAGCCGTCCGCACAAAAACATAACGCTCGCGAAAATCAAGGGAGTGGATACCATAGAGCAGGCGGAACGTCTGCGCGGCAGGATTGTGTACATAAACCGCGACGAAATCGAGCTTGAGGAAGGCGTAAATTTTGTTCAGGACTTAATCGGGCTTGAGGTAATTGACGCCGACAGCGGCAAAACCTACGGTAAAATCACCGACGTTCTGCGCACGGGCGCAAACGATGTTTACGAAATCACCGACGGCAGCGGCAAAAAATATCTCGCGCCCGTAATTGACGATGTAATAGTCAGGCGTGACATTGACGGCGGCTATGTGCTTATCCGTCCGCTGAAAGGAATTTTTGACGATGAGGATTGATATCATTACGCTTTTCCCGGAAATGTTCGAGCCGGTTCTGGGCGACAGCATAATCGGCAGAGCCCGGGCAAGCGGCGCGGTTGAAATTCACACGCACCAGCTTCGCGACTTTGCCTTCGACAAGCACCGCCGGGTTGACGACACTCCCTACGGCGGCGGAATGGGCATGCTCATGAAAGCGGAGCCGATTGCCCTGTGCTTTGAGCACATATGTGAGGAAACAGGCGAACGGCCGTACTTTGTATATATGTCTCCGCAGGGAAAAACGCTTAACCAGCAACGCCTGCGCCAAATCAGCGAAATCAAAAACATCTGCGTGCTTTGCGGCCATTACGAAGGCGTAGACCAGCGCCTGCTTGACGCATTCATCGACGAGGAAATCTCAATAGGCGACTATGTTCTGACCGGCGGCGAAATTCCGGCAATGGTGTTTACGGACGCGCTGTGCCGCATGGTGCCGGGTGTGCTTACAAACAACGAGTGCTTTACGGAAGAAAGCCATTTTAACGGACTTTTGGAGTATCCTCAGTACACAAAGCCTTCAACCTGGCGCGGAATTGAGGTTCCCGAGGTGCTTTTAAGCGGACACCACGCGAATATTGAACGCTGGAGACGCGAAAAAAGCCTGGAAGTCACCGCAAAAAAACGTCCCGATTTGCTTCAAAACCATTGATAAGTTGCGCATAATGTAACAAAAAAATGCACATAGTAGTATTAAGACTGACAAACTTGCTGTTATTTGTTGTAATTTTGCACAATAAAATCAGTTTAAATTCTATGTCCGGTGAGTATTAATACGAAATTGAAAATATATTATTGACCTTAACCTCAAAATTTATTATAATATATGTCACAGGCTGAGACCCAGCCGCATATTCAAGTTATAAATATGTGTTTAAAGAGAAGAGGGTAACTACAATGTATGTTAAGGAAGTATTAGTTCAAAACAAAGCAGGCCTGCACGCTCGTCCCGCAACATTCTTTATTCAGAAGGCTAACGAGTATAAGGCTACTATTTGGGTAGAGAAGGAAGAGCGCCGTGTAAACGCAAAGAGCCTTTTGGGTGTGCTTTCACTCGGAATCATCGGCGGAACAACAATCAAAATCATTGCTGACGGCGCAGATGAAAATGAGGCTGTTGAAGGTCTTGCCGAGTTGGTAGAGTCAGGCTTTGCTGAGTAATTACTGCTTATTTTAATGTATGTTTAAGGCAAGGGCGGAGTATTTCCGCCCGTTTTTTTGTATGTAAACTTTTAAGATTCGAGGTGATTTTGTGAATCCGAAAATGTCCTTGCTCCGTAAAAAGGCAATGGCGCTTCCGCTTTTGCCGGGCGTGTACATCATGCACGCCTCGGACGGCGAAATTATTTATATAGGAAAAGCCAAGGCGCTCAAAAACCGCGTCAGCCAGTATTTCGGTTCACAAAACAATCATCCCGAAAAGGTGCGCCGCATGGTCTCAAACGTTTTTGACTTTGAGTACATCATCACCGACAGCGAATTCGAGGCGCTTATTTTGGAGTGCAGCCTGATAAAACAGCACACGCCGAAATACAACATTCTTCTTAAGGACGACAAGGGCTACAGCTACATCCGCGTAAGCCCGGGCGAATGGAGCAGGCTCAGCTACGTGCTGCAAAAAAAGGACGACGGCGCGCAGTATATCGGCCCCTATAAAAGCAGCTATTATGTAAAAAGCGCGGTAGAGGAGGCAAACAAAATCTTTATGCTTCCAACCTGCAGCCGCCGTTTTCCGCAGGACTTCGGTAAGGCAAGACCTTGCCTGAATTACCACATAAAGCAATGCATGGCTCCGTGCACCGGCAGGGTAAAGCTTGCTTCTTACCGTGAAAACCTGAACCGCGCGCTTGATTTTCTGAAGGGCGGTTCGTCAAATTCAATTAAAAAGCTTACCGCGGAAATGGAACAGGCTGCCGATAATCTGGAGTTTGAACGCGCGGCGGCAATCCGCGACAAAATCCGCGCGGTTAAGCGCATGGGCGACAAGCAGAAGGTTGTGGCAAACAAGGTGCTTGACGAGGATGTCATAGCCTCGTTTTCCGACGGCGGAAAGGTGTGCTTTCAGGTTTTCCG
>DOUO01000088.1 GCA_003520555.1 Oscillospiraceae bacterium | reverse complement strand
TTCCTCCTTAGGTTAAAACCTCCGCTGCGTCCGTGGATTTACCGGCGCAATAAACGGTATATAATAAGATACCGCCACCCTGCCGGCAGACGTCAGCGTGCGAAATGCTTTAATATTATACCATAAAAACAAAAAAAATCAAGTGTTTTTTGCAAAACACCTGATTTATTTTGATATTTAATTTTTCAAAATTAAGCTGATACCAAGTCGAAAAACCTTACTCCGCCGATTTGATAAAGGAAAGTCTGAGTTTCATGCCAAGCACTTGAACCTATGTAGAAGCAAAGAACTCTGTGCTGAATGGCTACGCCGTCCTGATCGAAGATATAAGAAACAGCGTCCTTAACGTCCTGATTGGGTTCGTAATCGGTTGAACCGAAGTACTGATATTCGGCAATAATCTGATCGATTGAAGATGTGTTTGAACGAACCATAGCGTCGCGGATTGACTGAGCGATAAGAGCGCAGCCCTCATAACCCATTACGCCGCCTTCGCCCATTACAAGGCGTTCGGTTTTTGCTCTGTCGTAAGCCGAAAGGGATACATGCGTAGGCGTATAATCGGGATCTACGCTTGCGCCCGAAACAAGAGCGCCGCCCGAATAGCTCGAGGGTGATAAGTCGCTGTCCGAACTGCTGCTTGCTTTCGATGACTGCGATGATTGGGTATTTTTCTTTGTCTCACTTGCTTTTGAGCTTTCGGTCTTTTTCTCTGTATCGGATTTCTCATTTGCCTTAACCTTTTCCGCTTTTGCCTCTGTCGAAGCCTTGGCTTCCTTGGCAGCCTTTACGGGTTCGGTTGCGGGTGTTGTCGGAGTTTCCACGCAGTTGCTTGTGATAACAGCTGAAAACTTGTCGATATCTCCTACTGAATATGATGCAACTCTGCTGTCGGAATACGCGTCAACGCCCGGAGCAAGAGTAGTTGTCGGAACGATAAGAGCAGCCGCGGATACTGTTACCGCAATAGCGAGAGATAATGCCTTGAAGCATTTACGTGACTTGGAAACTTTGTTGGGCACTTTTGATTGCGCGCATGCGTTTTCGTAGTGCTTATTATTTGTAGCTCTCAAAAATTTATCCTCCCTGTGATTTCTGTGCCGCCGACGCCCTATATATTGTATATAGTCTGCATTTTACATACTATATAAGATTTATACACGGCTTTTTTGTCGATAGCACAACGTCTTTAGTCGTTAAAATTTTATCAAACACACAATTTCAACTATAGTAAAACACACTTTATGTCAAATTGCAAGTCACAAGTTTTCGGACTTGTTGTAACCTTTGTAATTCTTTTGTAATAAAATGGTTTTTAATTTCATAAAGAAAATATAACTTGTGCATTTTGAACAAATTATAATTCTTTGTGTAGTTTATTGTGCCGAAATGTTAGAAATCAAAAAAATTCCGATTTTTCCAGAAAAAAAGCCGTTTTTTAGGCCTTTTTTCTTTATCTGAAATTTTACAGGACACAATAATCGCGTCCTCGCCTATAAGTGTTATTTTCTCCCATGGAATTATGTAATCTTCACGTTTCCCGAATATTCCGAAGAAGAAAAATCGTCCAAATATTACAAAAGCTACAACACACGCGGTTTTTGTATCCACAATGATATCATCCACGTAACCAATTCGCGAACCGTCCGCGGAGCTGATTACCTCCTTGTGTCTGAGCTCGCTGAGCCTGCAGTTCATTTTCATCACCTCATGAAAGAATATATGAATTCCGGCGGTGTTATATTCATTGACTTTTCTTTATAAATTTGTTATTATATGATTTAGTATAATGATTTAACGGAGATGAATTCATGAAGTACGTATTTATGACAGACGCCTCATGCGACCTCACCGTAAAGCAGGTTGAGGAATGCGGCGTTAAGGTTCTTCCGATGGAATTTCAGATTGGTGAGAACATTTATCAGCATTATCCCGACTGCCGTATGATGAAGCTTGACGAGTTTTACAATGCTATTAAGGACGGCGCTGTTCCTAAAACAACTCAGATTAACTTCGACTATTTTAAAAACTACTTTGAGCCTTACCTCAAGGCAGGCAAGGATATTTTATTCACGGGTATCTCCACGGGACTGAGCGGCACCTACAACACCTGCCTTATCGCCGTAAATGAGCTTAAGGAAAAATATCCCGACAGAAGAATTGAAATTATTGACTCGCGCTGCGACTCCGCCGGACTTGGTTTTTTGGTTTACCTTGCGGGTAAAAAATACACGGAAGGCGCAAGCATTGACGAGCTGAAGCAATACATTGAATCAACAAGAGACAAGGTTTGCCACTGGTTTGTTGTTGACGACCTTGATTTATTAAAGAAGGGCGGCAGGATTTCCGCTCTTACCGCAACCTTCGGCAAGGCTTTGCAGATTAAACCGCTTATCGGAGCGGACGAAATCGGCACGCTTGTTAACGTGGGCAAAATCAGAGGAAAAAGCAACATTATCCCCACCCTTGTAAAATACGCAAAAAGGGACGCCGACAAGAACTCCAAAAAACAGGTTGCCTTTGTTGCGCACGCGGACAACATTGACGGCGCAAAGGAGCTTAGAAAAGCCGTAAAGGGCATGTTTAAGGAAGTTCAGATTTGCGATATCGGGCCTGTTATCGGCTCGCATGTAGGCTCGGGAATGCTTGCGATAGTATTTTTGGGCAACAGAAACTGCGACGCGTAATTTTAACTTAATAAGACATATTAAAAGCGACCGGCTTAAAACCGGCCGCTTTTTCATTTGCTGTTCCTGCTGTATGAAAGCAGACACATCATGCCGACGCCTATAACAGCGCCTGAAAACAAACCTATGATTAATCCGAGCAGCATAATTTTAACCTCCCGTCCTTTTTTGACAATTATTATTAACACCTTATGCGATAATATAAACGTGGTGACTTATGGGTACGGTTTATATTGATGTTTTAATTACGGTAAATATTTTCATTGACTTCTTTTTAATTATATGCGTAAAAGCACTGCTTCATATCAACCAAAAGCTTTACAGACTGATTTTCGGCGCTGTGCTGGGCGGATTTTTCAGCCTTGCCGCGCTGCTGCCGCGCATACCGTTCGGGCTGAATTTTATCGCGGACGCGGCGTTGGCGGTTCCGATTATTCTGGTTTCGTTTGGCTTTGGCAGTATCAAGCTTTTAATTAAACGGACGGCGCTGTACTTTTTTTGTTCATTTTTCTTTTGCGGAATAATGATTTTTGTTTATACATCCTTCAGGCCGAAGGGCATGGAAATTTACAACGATGTTGTATATTTTAATATATCCCCTGTTTTGCTGATTATTCTGACGCTTGTATGCTATTATTTGCTGCGGCTGTGGGAAAGGTTTTCAAAATCGGACATGAGCAGGCGCGTGTGCAAGGTAACAATTCGCTCAAACGGCAAAAGCGCCGATTTTAACGCTGTTGTAGACACCGGCTGCAATGTGCGCGAGCCGTTTTCAGACGATTATGTAATTATTGCCGAGCGCGAGCTTTTAAACGGAATCGAGCCTGAGGAAAACACGCTGCGCCTTATTCCTTTTGAAACCATCGCAGGTTCGGGAATTATTCGGGGATTTAAACCGAAGCAGGTGCTGATTGACGGCCGCGAGGCGACTGAAAGCTTATACATAGGCTGCTGCGAAAATGTTTTGAAGGGAGATGTTCGCGCAATTATACCTTCCGAGCTTACAAAATACAATTAAAGGAGCGGTTTTATGAAAATTCGGATGAAAATTAAAATGCTTTTTATGAGCGAAAACGAGGTTTTTTACATTAACGGAAGCGACACCCTTCCCCCTCCGCTTTCAAAATCGGAGGAAGCCTTGATTATGCGGAGGATATCAAACGGCGACGAAAGCGCGCGTGAACCGCTGATAGTACACAATTTGCGGCTGGTGGTGTACATAGCCAGAAAATTTGAAACCCCCGGCGCCGGAACCGAGGATTTGATATCAATAGGCACAATCGGTCTTATAAAGGCGGTAAACACCTTTTCGCCGGAAAAGAACATAAAGCTTGCCACATACGCGTCGCGTTGTATTGAGAATGAAATACTGATGTATCTGCGAAAATCGTCTCAGCTTAAAAATGAGGTCAGCATTGACGAACCGTTGAACACCGACCGCGACGGCAACGAGCTTCTGCTGTGTGATATTCTCGGAAGCGACGCAGGAGAAATTAACGATAATTTGGAAAACGAGCTTGAAAGAAATTTGGTTTTGCATGAGGTTAGCAAGCTTGACAGCCGCGAATGTAAAATCATGGAGCTCAGGTTTGGACTTAACGGCAAAAAGGAGCATACACAAAAACAGGTGGCGGACAGATTGGGAATTTCACAGTCATATATTTCGCGGCTTGAGAAAAAAATAATAAGTCATCTGCGCGACGAGCTGGAAAAAGCTGTATAAAGACAAAAGCGATGGGGCTGTTCATATTCCCCACCGCTTTTTATTATTCGCTTACGTCCGAAGCCGATACGGTTGTTTCCGCAGCTTCCTTTGTTGTTTCCTCTTCGCCTACAAAACCGTCGGTGTCGCTGACTTCGCCGTTGTTTTTGCTGCTTTGCGCTTCGGTTGAGGGTTGTGTGACGGCGTTCGAAACTCCGTCGCCGACATCCTTAGCTACCTCGCCCGCGCCCGAAGCAGCGTCGGAAGCAACCTGCGAAACGGTTGAGCCGGCGTTTTGACCGCAGCCCGTAAATGCTGCCGCTGCGATGATTGAAGCGGCGGCAAACGCAATTATCTTCTTCATAATATTCATCCCTGTTTTTAAAATTAATAATGACGCCGGATAACCGACGCCATTATTATTTGAAATCTTTATTCAATTATTCATTTGAATTTTTTTCGGCAAGCTGAACATGCGGATAAGGAATGACAATGCCGTTTTCGTCGAAAGCGAGCTTGACTTCTTCCTCCATATAAAAGAGGATAGGAAAATAATCGTCAGGCACACCCCAAACAAACACGGTTATTTCCACGCCGCTGTCAAGATGGTTGCTTACGTAGATTTTAGGCTCGGGTTCGGCGAGAATTTTATCATTTTTTGAAATCACGCCGAAAATCACGCTTTTAACCAGCGAAAGCTTATCCTCGTAGCTCACGGTGAACTTCAGCGAAACCCTGCGGTATTCGCCCGCGGAGCAGTTTGTTACGTTGTCGGCGGTAAGGCGTGAGTTCGGAATTTGAACAATCTTGTTTTCGTAGGTTTTGATTGCGGTATAAAAAATTCGTATGCTTTGAACATAACCTTCAAATCCTTCAAACTCAATCAAATCGCCGGCTGTGAAGGGTTTGCTGAAGATGATAATCATTCCGCTGACAAAATTTTTGATTGTATCCTGAAGCGCAAGGCCTGCAGTTAACGCCGCCGCGCCTATTGCCGTTATGATTGAGTCAACCTTAATTCCGATGGTATTCAGCGCTACCAAAACCACCAGCGCGTATAAAATTACACGAAGAAATGAATACAGAAATGTTTTTACGGTGTGGTCAAGCTTGGTTTTCAGCAACGCCTTTTTTACAAGAGAAGTAATTGCCTTGACTATTAAAAAACCTGCCGCGAGAACTATCGCGAAGATAAGAAGCTTCTGACCGAAATCAATAATATATTCGTTAAACTTTTCCATATTACCCCCGTCAGTCGGCTATGATTTTTTCGGTTATCATCTCGCCGTTGCTCCAAAATCTTACGACTATGTTGCCGTCCTCATCAAAGGAAACGCTTTTTCCGTTGCGTTTTCCGTCAACATAGGTGCACACGTCAAGGAAGCTGCCGTTTTTGTCAAAGCGCGCTCCGAAGCCGCTCGGAGCATTGTTGCTCCAGCCGCCGGCGTGCATTGTTCCGTCGCTGAGGCGGTAGCCTACACCGGCGCCGTCCCTGTTGCCGTTGTTCCAGTTGCCTACGTAGTTTACACTGCCCTCTTTGTAATAACAAATGCCAAAGCCCTGACGTTTGTCGTTTTCATATTCGCCCTCATAAGAGGTAAGACCGTTTGCGGAAACCGTCCTTCCCCTTCCCGTGCGGCGGTTTTGAGCGTCAAGCTTACCGTAATACAGATATTCGCCCGATTTTGTTTTGATTGCGAAATCAGGTTTTTCCTCAATCGCAGGTTTAAAATCCGCTTTCGGCTTTTCATCGGCAGGCACGGAAGTTGTGTCATAATCGGGATTGACGCCGAAGGCTTCAACCATTTCCTCGGCGGCGCTGTCGGCGCTGAGCTCTTCCTCCGCCTGCGCGGAGCTGTCGGCGCCCGGCTCTTCCTCTGACTGAGCGATATCGGGCTGAGGAGAATCATCGGGCGTTTTATCCTGTTCGGGCTCATTTGTTTTTTCGGACCTGCTTTCATTAGCAAGCTCGCCGAAAATGTTTTTATTGGTCTTGTGAGCTTCAAAAAGTATGCTTTCAATCTTTTCATAAGCGGAATATTCCGCTGTTTCCTCAACGGGCGCGGTTTCAACATCCGGCGGCTTGGGAACATCGTCATAGGTAAGATATTCGGCGCTGTCAAGCTTTGAGTTTACCTTGGCGTAAATGTCATGGGTGAAATCCTCGAGCCTGAAATTGAAGCCGTCGGCGGCAGTCTGAGCTTCTTCGCTGTAATCCGAAGGTTTGAATGCCTCGTCAAACCAAATCATGCCCGCGTTTGAATATACAAGCGCGGCGCATTTTTTGCCCGATGATTTCAAAGACGGAAACAAAACACGCTTGGTTTTTACGTCGCCGTAGGTTTTGTATATCAAAGTTAGGATTCTGTCCTTAAGCTTCGGATAAAGCGCCGCCGCGGGCGTGGAGTTTCCGCCCGAAAAAAATTCGGTGCGCAGCCAGGCGTGGCTGTTGTCAAAATACTGCCGCTTGAAAACTATTCCGTCGGCATTGTACGACAAAACGCAATATTTATCATACGATTCGCGCTTGACGGTCTGGTAAGGCTGATTGTTGTATATCGCCTTCCATGAAAGCGGTTCGCCCTGCTTCATCGAATAGGAAAGGCTTAGCGGCATTGAGTCAAGCGTAAGCTCGGTTTTTTCCGCCTGTGGCATGTTTCCGGCGTTAAAATAATTTGCGCGCACACCGGCAAGAGCGTCGTTTTTGAAATCAAGGGGTTCAAAATCGGACGCAAGCGCGGAATATATAAGTAAGTCCTTTGAAATTTTTATTAAATCGGAACGCATTTTTATAATTCCTTTCAGGAAATAAATGTGAAGCTTTTACATAAGAAAAATCAAGGGCGAACATTGTCCGCCCTAATGTGATACGCTTGTTAAATTGAGATTGTCATAGCAATCTTGTAAAGCTCCTCGTCAAACACACGCTTCATATTAAGAGCCTCGGTGATGTCGAGATCGATAATTTTACCGCCGCGCATGGCTACAACGCGGTTTCCGATGTCATGCGCGAGCAGCTGAACAGCCTTGTAGCCCATTTGACTTGCAACAACTCTGTCACGGAGCGTGGGCGAACCGCCGCGCTGAACATGACCGAGTATGGTGGCTCTGGCCTCGATGCCAAGGCGCTGTTCAATATATTTGGCGAGGTCGTTAACCTTGCCTACACCCTCGGCAACAACAATAATAAAGTGCTTTTTACCCGTTTTCTGGGT
>DOUO01000187.1:15957-28956 GCA_003520555.1 Oscillospiraceae bacterium | reverse complement strand
TGCGGCAATGTGCTTAACTGCAACCACCCGATTGTTCAGGACTTTATTAAGCACTGCCTGCGTTACTGGGTAACCGAATACAAAATTGACGGTTTCCGTTTTGACCTTGCTTCAATTTTGGGACGAAACGAGGACGGTTCGCCCATGGATCAGCCTCCGCTGTTGAAGAACCTTGCTTTTGACCCTATTCTCGGCGGAACTAAGCTGATTGCCGAGGCGTGGGACGCGGGCGGACTTTACCAGGTCGGAAGCTTTCCGTCATGGAACCGCTGGGCTGAATGGAACGGCAAATACCGCGACGATATGCGCCGCTTCCTTAAGGGTGACGGCGGACTTGCGTGGGCGGCGGCACACCGCCTGACCGGTTCAAAAGACCTTTACGACCCTTCGTACCGTCCGAACTGCGCGTCAGTTAACTTCATTACCTGTCATGACGGCTTTACGCTTTACGATATGTATTCCTACAACGTTAAGCATAATTGGAAAAACGGTTGGGATAATACCGACGGCGCAAATGACAACAACAGTTGGAACTGCGGATTTGAGGGTGAAACAGACAACCCTGAAATCAACAGCCTGAGAATAAAAATGGTTAAAAACGCGTTTGCCACCCTTATGCTCAGCCGCGGCGCGGCGCTGTTCCTGGCAGGCGATGAATTTTGCAACACCCAATTCGGCAATAACAACCCGTATTGTCAGGACAACATAACCTCTTGGCTTGACTGGAGCCGAAAGGAAAAATACAACGACGTATTTGAGTTTTTCAAATACATGATTGCGTTCCGCAAGCGTTTTCACGTTATCACAAAAAACAGAAAAACCTGTTCATGCACCCTTCCGCCCGAAAGCTTACATTCCGAGCATCCGTGGAAAACCGATTTTCATGAGAATTCACGCATGCTGGGCGTAATGTACGCCGGCGCTTCGGACGGCTACAAAGGCATTGATGAAATTGTATATTTCGGTATGAACACTTACTGGGAACAGCTTGATATTGAGCTTCCCGGGCTTCCCTCAGGTTATGTTTGGAAGCTGTTTGTTGATACGGGCAAAAAATCCGAGCATGTGATTTGTGAAAACAACAACATTCTGCTTTATAACCGCAGAATTACCATGCAGGGACGTTCGGTCATTGTTGTAGTTGCTCAAAAGCTTTGGTAAGCTGTTTTCATTGAACGCGTTTACGCAAATAAAATATACAAGCATTGCAAAAA
Organism: Oscillospiraceae bacterium; assembly: GCA_003520555.1. Lineage (GTDB taxonomy): Bacteria > Bacillota > Clostridia > Oscillospirales > Acutalibacteraceae > Ruminococcoides. Next base: position 27,742 of record DOUO01000187.1, on the reverse strand, counting down.
GGCAGATAACCTTCCTTACGGAAAGCTATCTGCCTTTGTTTTATGTGTTTATTATACTCTGAAAAACTCCAAAAACGCGCGGAACGCCATGTATACATCGGTTTTTGATACGATTTCAAACGGAGCGTGCATGCTGAGCACAGGAACGCCCAAATCGATTACATCAACGTTCATGTTAGCGACATACTTGGCAATTGTTCCGCCTCCGCCGAGGTCCACCCTGCCGAGCTCGCCGATTTGCCAAATGATTTCGTTCTTTTCAAGCAATGAACGGATTTGTCCCATATATTCCGCCGAAGCGTCCGAAGTGTCATATTTTCCGCCGTGACCTGTGTACTTTGAAATTACTACACCGCCGTTGATGTAGCAGCTGTTTTTTGCTTCAAAGGCGGAAGCATAGGTCGGGTCAAACGCGGCGTTAACGTCTGCCGAAAGGCAGGTGCTTTTTGACATTGCCCGATAACCCTCAACACCGTCCTGCTTTGCAAGGTCATATATAAAGTAACGCAGGAAATCGCTTTGCATACCCGTGTTGCCGTCGCTTCCTATTTCTTCCTTATCCGTCAGGAATGTAATGCAGGTTGATTCGGGTGTTTCTACGCCGAACGCGGCGGCAACCGCGGGGTAGGCGCACACCTTATCATCATGACCGTAGCCGCCAATCATACTGCGGTCAAAGCCGATATCCTTAGCTTTGAAGCTCGGCACGAGACAAAGCTCGGCTGACAGGAAATCGCCTTCGGTAATTCCGTACTTTTCGTTGAGAATTGACATTACGTTAAGCTTCACAAGCTCGGTTTCATCCTCCGCCTCGGCATAAGGACGCGAGCCCGCAAGCACGTTTAAATCCTCGCCGGTGAACGCCTTTGCCATGGGCTTTGTAACCTGCTCCTGAGCCAGATGCGGAAGAAGGTCGGTTACGCAGAAGCAGCTTTCGTCCTCCTCATCGCCCCAAATAATGTCAACCGCTGTGCCGTCAAGTCTGATAACCCTGCCGTGAAGCGTGAGCGGAATAGCCGTCCACTGGTATTTTTTCAGTCCGCCGTAGTAATGGGTTTTAAAGAGCGCAAGGTTATTGGCTTCGTAAAGCGGATTGGGCTTTAAATCAATTCGCGGAGAATCAATGTGCGCAATGGCAAGGCGGGCGCCGTTTTTTACACCGTTTTTGCCGATTACCGCAAGAGCCACAGCCTTGCCGCGGTTCACGTAATAAACCCTGTCGCCCGGGTGATAGGAAGCTTCCGGATTATACGGAACAAAGCCTTCCTTTTCGGCAAGGGCTACGGTGTATCGCACTGCCTCGCGTTCAACCGGAGAAGCGTTTAAAAACTTCTTGTAATCCTCACAAAACTCGTCCGCCTTCTTTATTTCATCGGCGCTGAGCTTTTTTATACTCTTGGGTTTATTCATAAGCTTTTCTCTTAAAAGCTCGGTTTTGCTTTTTTCATCTGCCATGGGAATTCTTCCTTTCGTTTATGTACTTATTTATCATTTCATTTATACAGCTTTGTATACATATCTTTTGCGCTCTCTACCTTTTTTACGTATTCGCGCGTTTCTTCAATCGGTATATCGTCGGGATTGTCGAGCTTTTTGCCGTCCGAGCTTAAGCTTTTGTCCGACAACCATTCATCAACCTTTCCGAAGCCCGCGTTATAACCGGCAACCGCGCAAATTTCATCCTGATTGAACCAATCGAGGTTATATCTTATCAAATAGCAACCGTAATCAATATTTATCTCGGGGTCAAATAAATCGTCCGTTGTGTATTTGCCGCTTTCGCCGCGCAGGTTCATTAACCAGTCAAAGGAGGACGGCATAATCTGCATAAGTCCGCAGGCGCCCGCACCGGATTCGGCATTTGGATTAAATCCGCTTTCGGTACGGATTACGGCGTAAACCAGCGATGAATCAAGATTGTATGTAAGAGCCGCTTTTTCAACGAATTCGCTGTATTTTTTAGGGTAAGCAGTCTTAAGCACCTTGTCCTGATTGTCCTCTTTAAATTGGGAAACGAAAAAAACAGCGCCCGCAACAAAGATTGCGATAACAACCAGCCATATTATTATGGTTATTTTTTTATTTTTCGGGTTTCTGTTATTAGCGTGTTTATTGCTTTGAGTTTTTTTGCCGTAACGCGCTTTTTCTGCCATTTCGCCACCCTTTCATCAACTGATAATATCGTAAATTTCCTTTGCCCTTTTTAAAAGCGCCTGTTTATCCGAATCATTTATGATTACAAAGTCGGAATTATCCATAAAATAATATTCATCGTGCTGAGCGTTTATCCTTTGCTTTGCCTGCGCCGCGGTTAAACCGTCGCGCTGACAGATTCTGTTGAGCCGCATGTTCTCCGGCGAGATAACACTGATTATTCCGTCGCAAATAACATCAAGATTGCCCTCAAAAAGCTGCGGAGCGTCAAGTATCAGCAGGCGCGGATTGTACCGCTTTATCTGACTGAACAGTTCGGCGGTAACAAAGGGATGAACAATGGAATTTAACGCCGCGGTTTCTTCGGGCGATGAAAACGCCCTTTGCGCCAACAGCTTGCGGTTTAAGCTTTTGTCGGGATTGATTATATCCCGGCCGAACCGCGCCGCAACCGCATTTAGGCAGGCAGAGCCGCTTTCGTATATTTTTCTGACAGCGTCGTCCGCGTTAAACACAAACGCGCCGAGGCTTTTGTAATAATTTGCCACAGTGCTCTTGCCTGCGCCGCTTTGTCCTGTCAGACCTATGATTTTACATTTATGCAAGGTCAATCACCTCGAATCCTGCCGCGCGGATTAACCGGTTGTATACCGCCATACCGACTCCGCCGGTTTCAGGCAAACGTGAATATACCGTTACAACATCTCCGTAACCGTCAATTCTGCGCAGACTGTCAAACAGAGTATGCGCCTGTCCGCGGTAATCTCCTCGTTTTCCGAGCGAGATTGTCTTAACGTTTTTTAACAGAGGTATATCCTCGTCACAGCACAGGGCGGCAACTCCTACTCCGCCGTGATTGGTTACATAATCAATATACTCGGCGTCAGTGCATTTAAGAAGCACAACGTTCGCTTTCGGCGCGTAATGCTTATACTTCATGCCGGGGCTTGCGGCTGTTTTGCCTTCGTCGAGCCGGTGCATAACAGCGTCGTCAACCTCAACAGCTCCCAGAACATCACGGAGCTGTTCAACAGTAACTCCGCCCGGCCGGAGCACACGCGGAATACTTCCGGCAAGTGTAATGACGGTACTTTCCAAACCTACTTCACATTCGCCTCCGTCGAGCACAACGTCAATTTTGCCTCCGAGGTCGTTCATTACATGCTCGGCGGTTGTGGGACTGGGCGAACCGGAAATATTCGCGGACGGTGCCGCAAGCGGAAGCCCGGCTTCAGCTATAACCGCCTGAGCTGCGGGATGGCTCGGAAAACGGATTGCCACGGTGTTCAGGCCTGCCGATACCTCATCGGGAACAGCGGACCCTTTTTTCAAAATAAGGGTAAGCGGCCCCGGCCAGAAATGCTTTGCAAGTAAAACAGCCGATTTTGGAATTTCATCTGCCAGACAATATTTTTGTATATCTTCAAAATCCGCTATATGAACTATAAGCGGATTGTCGGCAGGTCTGCCTTTTGCGGCAAAGATTTTTGCCACGGCAGCTCCGTCAAGCGCGTTTGCCGCAAGACCGTAAACCGTTTCGGTAGGGATTCCTGCCAAGCCGCCGTTTTTTAGGATTTCAGCGACATATTTTATGTTTTCGGGCGTGTTGCCAAGTAATTTTGTTTCCATTTGCCTCACCTCTTAAAGCTTCACTAACCCTACTGTTCCATGCTTTCCTTAAGTTTTTCGGCTCTGTCGGCAGTTATCAAAGCGTCAATAACCTCGTCGAGATTGCCGTTTAATATGTCCTCAAGCTTATACAGCGTCAAGCCGATTCTGTGGTCGGTAAGCCTGCCCTGAGGATAGTTGTATGTGCGGATACGTTCGCTGCGGTCGCCTGTGCCGACCTGTGATTTTCTGTCGGCGGCAATTTCGCTTGCCTGCTTGTCCTGCTTTTCCTTTAACAGCCGGCTTTTTAACACCTTAAGCGCCTTATCCTTATTTTTATACTGACTGCGCTCATCCTGACATTCCACAACGGTACCTGTCGGAAGGTGAGTTATGCGGATTGCGGAGCTTGTTTTATTGATGTGCTGACCTCCGGCGCCGCTTGAGCGGAAGGTGTCTATTTTTAAATCCTTCGGGTCTATTTCAAACTCTACGTCGTCGGCTTCCGGAAGCACCGCAACCGTTGTTGTTGAGGTGTGAACTCTGCCTTGACTTTCGGTTTCGGGAACGCGCTGAACCCGATGAACTCCGCTTTCATACTTAAAGCGCGAGTACGCGCCGTCGCCGTTAATCATAAACGATATTTCTTTATATCCGCCAAGCTCGGTTTCATTTGCGTTTACCACCTCAACGCGGTAGCCGCGTTTTTCGGCGTACATAGTGTACATTCTGAATAACACGGCGCTGAACAAAGCGCTTTCCTCACCGCCGGCTCCGCCGCGGATTTCAATAATTACGTTGCGTTCATCGTTCGGGTCCTTGGGCAGAAGCAAAATTTTGAGTTTTTCGGAAAGCTCCTCAATTTGCTCTTTTGCTTCGTCAAGCTCAATGCGCGCAAGGTCTTTTAATTCTTCATCAGAATTATCATTGAGTATATCAAGGCTGTCTTTTTCGATTTGTACGGCTTTTTTATAGTCGCGGTATGTGAGCACAATTTCCTCAATGGATTTGATTTCCTTCATAACCTTTTGGTATTCATCAGGGTCGGCAGCTACGGAGGGCTCATACAGCCTTTGACTTAATTCGGCATAGCGTTTATCAAAAATTTCTATCTTTTCAAACATAGCTTACTCCAATACCTTTTTGATGTTTTTCTCAATTTTATTTCTGGGTACCATAACTTCCCGTCCGCACTTCTCACAGCGAATTTTAAAATCCATTCCGACGCGCAGAATTGTGAAGTTTTTGCAGCCGCAGGGATGCGGCTTTTTAAGCTCCACCCTGTCGCCCGTACTATAGACCAAGAAAAACACCTCCGTATTCTTTCTGAATTTATATTATACTACAATTATCAAAATTTTTCAACAGCAGAAAAGTCCGCTTCAATGAAACGGACTTTTGAAAAATTTTATATTATTTAATGTATGAGCTTGTGCCGCCGATTGCTCCGTCAATGCCTGTGAAGCCTGAAGCGCAGCAAACGTATACTCTCATATTTGCCTTTCCGATTGACGGAACCGTGAGTGTGCCGCCGGAAACGGTTTGAACATCGCCTGTTACAGCGTCAACATACTTGCCGTTGGGAACGCCCTTAAAGGTTGCTCCGCCGGAAATAGCAACAAGCGCAAGGCTGTCGGTATCGTCGTCTGTATAGCGGCGGATGAACGCCATGTCGCCGGAAACGTTTGAGGAATTTGCAGTGTACTGACCCTTTTGAAGAGCGGGAATCGCGCGTCTTATCGCGTTAAGCTTTGAAAGGTGCTTTGAAAGCGGACTTTCAAGTGTTTTCTTAACATTGCCGCTTGCGGTGTATTCGCTGAAATCGGTTGCGTTTACATCGCCTTCAAGATAGTCGCCGAAGTAAGCTCTGCCTGAGTTTTCAAGCTCAATGTTTGGACCTTCGTCGATTTTACAGCCCTTTTTGAATTCAACCTCCGAGCCGTAATAAATACACGGAATACCGCGGAAGGTGAACATCAAATCAAGGTTTTCGGCCCATGTTTGTGTTCCGCCCGAAAAACGTGTTTTTTCATCAGGCTGTTCGGGAGCGTAGTCGTGAGAGTCTACATACATTACGTTGTAGGTTGCGTCGTTGTAGTACTTGTCGGTACCGGTAGCAAAATTAAACGCATTGGAGGCGTTGCCGAACATACGGTGCATTTGGAAGTCAATTCCTTCCATGCCCGAAGCCTTTGAACGGTCGGGAGTATGGTAGCTTACGCCGTTAAGGTTAGCGTTTGTTGAAGTGGGCTGCTTTGACGGGTTATCCTCTTCAAGGTAGTGGTCAAAAGTGAGGTTCATGTTTGCGTTAACCGCCTCGGGAGAGCTTTCCCAAGACCATTTGTCAGCCCATTTGCTGTTGCTTTCCTTCCATGTGTAGTACGGAGTACTTTCCTCGGCGTGGTCGCGGTACCAAATCTGCGTGTAACGTGTGCAGATTTCACCGAACATATGGAAATTTGTTTTGCCTGCCGCCTTTGCCGCGTCGTAAAGCTGTTCGTTAAACATGATATTCAACACAACTCTGGGAATGTGGCGCACGGTGTCAACGCGGAAGCCGTCTACACCTCTGGCAATATATTCGCTGTAGGTATCTGTCATATATTCGGCAACGGCAGGATTTTCGGTATTGAGGTCAACGCAGTCACCGGCAATCTGACAGTATTTGCAGGTCCAGTCGTCCCAGTTAAGGCTCTGGAAATAACCTGTGTGATAATAGTTGTTTGGATTGTACTTTGCGTCTGTGGACACCTTATTCATACCGTAATCGGTTGACGCGGGCATGTTGCCTGTTGAGTTGCCGTTTTCGCCGGAATAGGTTGTGTCCTTCATTAAGTTAAGTCTTTGCTGATACTGAATGGAAGGCTGCTGCGCCCAGTATTCCTCGGCAGACTTAAGACCAAAGCTGTTGAGTAAATAGTCGGTAGGCTTCATTGAAGCTTCCAAATCGGAAAGGTCAGCCGAATAGTCCTTTTCAAACAGCGGGCAGAAGTGAGCTTCGCCGAAGTTGCCCGTATGCTGCAAAACAACGTCCTGAATCAGCTTCATTCCTTTTTCATGAACGGCGCGAATAAGGTCGTCAAAGTCGAAGTCGTCGCTTTCGTAACGTTTGTCAACCGTTGAGAAGTCCATTGCGTGGTAGCCGTGGTAGTCATAACCTGAGGCGTTGGTAACAACGGGAGTTACCCAAATTGCGGAGAAGCCGAGAGCCTTGATATAGTCAAGCTTGTCGGCAAGTCCCTTAAAGTCGCCGCGCCACGCCGGGTCCGAATCGGGATTGTTTGCCTTGGCGTCGTCCCAGCAGTGGACATTGTTGCCTGTATCGCCGTCATAAAAACGGGTTGTCATTACAAAATAAATACTTTCTTCACGGATGTCAACGCTGTCAATGGGGTCCGCTTTGTCAGGATTATACTTTGACCATTTACCGTTTGAGAACCACCATTCCTTGGTTTCACCCTCGGGAGTTGTGAGCTTTTGCTCTCTTGAATATTGTTTTCCGTTTGCGTCCGTAATAACCGCGTTAACCTTAGTTACGCCGTTTACGGTGTAGTCAAGCCAATCGCCGTTTTCAGTCATTTTTTCGCCGGGATAAGCTTTTGACATTGCAGAGTTTGTCGGAAGCGAGTTCCACAAATAGACATACAGCTGCGAAACGCCGTCTTGTCTTGCGTGAATCACGATTTTTTCAGCCGTGCCCGCAGCCTCCGGTTCAGGTGCCGAAGCTGCGGCTGCTGTAATTATTCCACCGGTGATGATAATTGCAAGGACAAGAAATATAGCTGATAACTTTTTTACTCTTGCCATATATTTCACCTATTATATTATTGATTAATCAATCTTTGAATCGCGGTTGAGTCCTTAACCGAAACAACTCCGTCTCTGTTAACGTCGCCGAGTTCAAGGGTAACGGTAAATCCGGGATATGAAGCCAGATACTTCTGAATGTATGTCGCGTCCTTGATGTTTACAATACCGTCTTTGTTAACGTCGCCAAGCTGATATCCCGAAGACGATGTCGGCTTTTCGGTTACGGAAGGCGGCATTGTAACGGTGGTGGGATTGGTAACGTCGCTGTCGGTAGCAGTGTAGGTATAGGTCTTGTTGACGGTTGTATTGTCGGAAGCCTGTACAAACACCTCTACGGTATACTTGCCGAGCATTGTGGGTGTGAAGCTGTAAGTGCTGTTAAGAGTATAATACGGTGTGTTTGAAACGCCGTTGGGATCCTTTACAATGTACTTATAGAACAGAAGATTTGTGCCGGTCTTGCCGCCGCCGGCGCTTACGGAAACTGTAGCGGCCTTGTTGCGCTTAATGAGGTTAAGATTTGAGGGAACAACCGACTTGATGATAGGCGCCGTAAGCGAAGCGTCGTTTTGAACGTTCAGCTTAAGCGAGCGTGTGTTTGTGTTGCCTGCCGTGTCGGCAAAATCAAATGTGATTGTGTAGTTACCTGCCGCTGAGGGAGTCCAGGAAGCAGCGCCGGTGTAGTTTTGAGCGATAACAGATGTGCCGCCGGAAGCGTTTGTAACGCTGAACTTGTAAACTACGGTACCGCCTGTGCTTGCAGCCTTAGCCGCAAGTGAAACCTCCATGCCTGTGTAAACATTTTCGGTAGGATCTGCCGAATAAGATTTTACCTGCAGGGGGCTTGTGTCATAAACAGACCAAGTGTTTGTTGAATTATCATAAATTTGACCGTACTTTGTTGTAAGGTCAGCGGTCTTGTTCTGGTCTCCGCCGCCGTTAAAGATACAGTTGGTGAATGATTTTGAGGAGGTATAGGAATACACGTTATCCTCAACCTTGGTCATTGTCTGACCGGGCCACGCGGAATTTGAATCTGAGTCGCTGTTCCACATATAGCAGTAAGCGGTGCTCCAGCCCGCGGTGTTTTTAAGATAAACGGTATAAGAATCCGAGGGTGCGGGCTTCTGTGTTGACTGTGTAGCCTGAGTTGCCTGTGTGGGATTCTGACTGCCGCCCGAATATTTTGACCATGAGTTGCCTTTCAGGTCGTAAATCTGGCCGCCGCCGGGATATGTCATATCATCTGTCTGATTTCCGGAGCCGCCGCTGCCGTTGTTAAAGATGATGTTGGAATAAGCCTTGGGCAGTGTGTAAGAATATACTCCGTCTGCAACCTTGGTCATTAAGGGACCGGGCCACTCGGCATTCTTGTCACTGTCGCTGTTCCACATGTAGCAGTGAACGCTTGACCAGCCGTTGTTAAGCTTAACATAAACGGTGTCGCCCGCAGCGGCAAACGCACTGAACGTGCCGAGCAGAAGCGCGGTGCACAGCAAAGCGGCGCACAGAACCAAGGATAAAAACTTGTGCTGACGTTTTACCATAATAATGTTCCTCCAAACTTGTTTGATTTCTCCTTAGGATAGCATGCAATACTACTCCATATTTACCCTTTAATAATACTATATTGGAAAAAAAATAATTTTCTTTTTAGGAAAAAATAATTATTTTCACTGCCAAAAATACAGGCGCGATTTTGTTGAAAATAACCAACTCAATCGCGCCGAATTTATTTTTTTATTTTATCCCAGTAAGCTTTAAACGCCTGTTCGTTTTTATTGTCACCGTATTGGTAATATACTTTATTTTTAATAAGGTCAGGCAAATACTGCTGATAAATATAATGGTTGGGGTAGTCGTGAGGATAGACATAATGCTGACCTTTATTTGGATTGTCATCGCCGTCGTAATGCTTGTTTTGAAGCTGTCGCGGCACAGGTCCGGAGTTCCCGCGGCGGATGTCGGCAATAGCTTTGTCAATTGCCTGCTCGCCCGAATTTGACTTTGGAGCGGTACTTACCAGAATTACGGCGTCCGCAAGCGGAATACGCGCTTCGGGCAAGCCCACCGCCTGCGCTATATCGACGCAGGATTTTACAATCGGAATAATTTGAGGATACGCAAGTCCCACGTCCTCGCAGGCGCATACCATAAGTCTGCGGCAGGCGCTTGGTAAATCACCTGCTTCAATAAGCCTTCCGAGATAATGCAGAGCCGCGTCGGGGTCGCTGCCGCGCATGCTTTTTTGATATGCCGAAACAATATCGTAATGCTCATCGCCGTCCCTGTCGTAACGCATTGAGCTTTTTTGAACAAGCTGCTCAACCGCCTCCGGAGTTACAATTCTGCGGTTGCCGTCCGCTTCGGCGGCAAGCACCGAAAGCTCAACGGCGTTCATTGCCTTTCTGACATCTCCTCCGCAGCCCGAAGCGATTTTTTTGACGCAGAAATCGGATATTTCAACCTCTGTTCCCTGTTCGTCCTCCAAAAGCTTTGCGGCGCGCAAAACAGCCTTTTCAACCTCCTCGGGCTCGACAGATTTGAATTCAAACACTGTTGAACGGCTTAAAATTGCGTTATAGACGTAAAAATACGGGTTTTCGGTTGTGGAAGCAATGAGTGTAATGCTGCCGTTTTCGATATATTCAAGCAGAGTTTGCTGCTGCTTTTTATTGAAGTACTGAATTTCATCCAAATAGAGCAATATACCGTTTATGCCCGAAAAAGTGCCTATTTGCGAAACAATTTCCTTGATGTCGGCTGTTGAGGCGGTTGTGCCGTTCAGCTTTTTGAGAAGCTTGTTTGTTTTGTTGGCGATATAGGTGGCAAGGGTGGTTTTTCCCACGCCCGAAGGACCGTAAAAAATAAGATTGGGGATATTTCCGCTTTCGATTATTCTGCGAAGCGGTTTTCCCTCGGCTATAAGGTGTTTTTGTCCGACGATATCTTCAAGAGACTGCGGACGGAAGCGGTCGGCAAGCGGTTTATTCATAAGTATCACCTTTAATGCGCTGTATAAGTACAAATATAGGGTTCGGTTTTGAACGGAGCGCAGGCTGAGCAACAAAGACCTTTTGTCCTGCGAGCCGTCAATACCCGACCCCTACAATCAATTTAAATTCAATTAAGCTTATTCGTAAAGCGGATATTTTTTGCAGATTGCTTCAACGCCCGCTCTGACCTTTTCTTTGCTGTTCTCATAATCGTTGAGAACCAGAGTGATGTACTCGGCGATTAAATCCATGTCTTCTTCTTTAAGACCTCTTGTGGTAACGGCCGCCGTGCCGATACGCACGCCGCTGGTGACAAACGGTGAACGAGGTTCGCCGGGAATTGTGTTTTTGTTGACGGTGATGTAGCAGTCGTCAAGACGAGCCTCAAGCTCCTTGCCTGTTACGTCGGCGTCACGAAGGTCAATAAGCATAACGTGATTGTCGGTACCGCCTGAAACAAGCTTTACACCGCGCTTCATAAGTCCGTCGGCAAGCGCCTTGCAGTTTGCGACAATTTGCTTTCCGTATTCTTTAAATTCGGGCTTCAAAGCTTCGCCGAAGCAAACAGCCTTTGCGGCGATTGTGTGCATAAGAGGACCGCCCTGCGTGCCGGGGAAGATTGCCTTATCAATCTGTTTTGCGAACTCCTCGCGGCAAAGGATAAGTCCGCCTCTGGGACCGCGGAGAGTTTTGTGAGTTGTTGTTGTAACAAATTCGCAGTAAGGAACGGGGTTGGGATGAACGCCCGCGGCAACAAGACCCGCGATGTGAGCCATATCAACCATGAGGTAAGCGCCTACCGCGTCCGCGATTTCACGGAGCTTTGCAAAATCAATAATGCGCGGATAAGCCGAAGCGCCGGCTACAATAAGCTTTGGATTACATTCCTTTGCGATTTCAAGCACCTTGTCGTAATCAATTCGGTGGGTTTCGGAATCGACGCCGTAGGGTACAAAGTTAAAATACTTACCCGAAATGTTAACGGGCGAGCCGTGAGTAAGGTGTCCTCCTTCATTGAGGTTCATGCCCATTACAGTGTCCCCCGGATTGAGCATTGCAAAATAAACCGCCGTGTTTGCCTGAGCTCCGGAATGGGGCTGAACGTTTGCGTGTTCGGCTCCGAAAAGTTCACACGCGCGCTGACGGGCAATTTCCTCTACAACGTCTACGCACTGGCAGCCGCCGTAGTAACGCTTTCCGGGATAGCCTTCCGCATA
>DOUO01000187.1:0-15915 GCA_003520555.1 Oscillospiraceae bacterium | reverse complement strand
CGGGATAGCCCTCGGCGTACTTGTTTGTGAGGTGGCTTCCCATAGCCGCCATAACGGCAGGAGTAACAATATTTTCGCTGGCAATAAGCTCAAGGTTGCGGCGCTGTCTTTTAAGTTCGTCCTCCATTGCGTTGCCGACGGCAGGATCGTATTCTTTTAAATAATTAAGCGCTGCGATGTTGGTTAATTCACTCATTTTTAACTTCCCCTTCTTTATCAAAAAATCCGCGGCAGTGTGCTTGTCCGCCGCTTTTATTTCTGCGAAGCCGCATGTAACGGTTTCGTGTGTTAAACTTAAATTATTTTATCCCTAATGCGTTTTAAATCGTCCAGGGTTTCCATTTTTCCCGCTTCATTACGAAGCGCGGCGGCACCCCTTATGCCCTTTAAATAACCCGCGACAAGCTTGCGCGCCTGGCGGATTGCTATGTATTCTCCCTTGTATTCAACCATTTTTGCCACATGTAAAACCATTGTGTCAAGCTTTTCATCAAGCGTGGGATAAACCAAAGGAACGTCGGGATTTTCAAGATAAGAATTGATTTGGCTGAAAATCCACGGATTGCCAATGCTTGCCCTGCCTACCATTACAAGCTGACAGCCCGTAAGCTTTATGACCTGCGCGGCTTTTTGGACGCTGTCAATGTCGCCGTTTGCTATTACCGGAATACTGACGGCATCGTTTACCGCCTTGATGATTTCATAATCAACGGGCGGCTTGTAATACTGCTTTCGGGTTCTGCCGTGAACCGTTATTGCGGCAGCCCCTGCCTGCTCGCAGATTTTAGCGACCTCAACGGCGTTTATCATGCTGTCATCCCAGCCCTTGCGGATTTTAACAGTGACGGGTACAGCGCATTCCTTAACCACAGCCTGCACGATTTCTCCGCAAAGCCGGGGATTTTTCATCAGCGCGCTTCCGCTGCCGTTACCGCTTATTTTTGGAGCCGGACAGCCCATGTTGATATCGATTATGTCGGGATTGTTTTTCATTGCCCTGAGCGCAGCGTCCGCCATACAGCCCGGTTCATCACCGAAAATCTGAATTCCGCACGGCCGCTCCTCATAGGATATTTCCATAAGCTCTTCGCTCTTTTTACTGTTAAAGGACAGCGCTTTTGAGCTTACCATTTCGCTTACGCAGTACGCCGCGCCGTTTTTCATGCACAACTCACGGTACGCGCGGTCGGTCAAGCCCGCCATCGGAGCAAGCAACGCGCGGGATTTAAGCTTAACTCCGCCGATTTCAGGTATCATAAGCCCGCTCTTCTGCCGCTTACCTTAGTGCTGATGAGCACTACGGCAACAACTACAAGTCCGACGCCGACGCAAATCCATGAAACAATGCCTGCCGTGTAGTTGGTTGAATATGTTTTCTTGCTGACTGTTTTAGGAAGTGTGGGCGGCTCGAAAAATTCAGTGGGCTGATTATTGGAATTGTTATTGTCAATATTTCCGCCGACGGCTTCGGTTTGAGACTCAACGTATTCGGTCTGAGGCCGGGTTTCAACCGGAGGATTTGTTTCAGTCTGCGGTTCGGTATACACAGGCTCATCGGTAGCAACAGGTTCATCGGTAGCAACAGGTTCGGTGTAAGACGGTTCGTCCGTTGCCGCGGTTTCGGCAGGCTGCGTTTCCGTGATTTGTGTTTCTTCGGGAATTGCGGATTCCGCAAAAGCGGTTGTAAACGCGCACAGTGAAATAATTACCGCGAAAAGCGCGGCGGATATTGCATTTTTCATTGTTTTTCTTTTCATAATGAACATCCCTGCAACTAAATGGATTTGCACATATATAGTGATTATAACAAATTGCGCGTTTCTTTTCAATAGCTAATGACAAAATTTTTGATTTAGCACAATATATCAGCCGTCAAGCAGCACCTTAGACAGCACCTCGCCCAACAGTTCGCCTGTTGTTTCAACTTCGTCAACGGAATTTGCGTCCGTTCCTATTTCAATTAACAGCGAGCCGTCGCATATGTACTCGTTGTAGGCAAAATAATCGAAGCTTATCGGACGCGTCATGCCCGGATAAAGCTCCTCAGCCTTATGCTGCAGCTTAAGAGCAAAGCTGAGGTTGTTTTGCCAGTTTTGGAAACCGCGTTCGTTTGAGGGGTCGCAGCCCGATAAAATCATAATCTGAGCCGCCTTTTTTCCGTCGTGATCAAATACCGTTTTTACCTTTTGCTCGTCAGTTCCCAACGCGTCGCGGTGAATGTCAAGCACGACCTTGATATCGCCGTACCGCTTCATGTCAGCGTTAACGGTTTGCGCGCTGCGGTCATAAGAACCGTCGTAGGTAGAGTCGTGAACGGTTTTATCGTGAAGGGTGTTTATACCGTTGCTTTGCAGTACACGCGTTATCTTATTCCCTACCGCTACCACATTAAACGCTTCATTTTGCGTGCGCGAATAAAAGCTTTCATAATAATAATCAACCGTTTCGTCAAGGTATGCTTCACTTGTATGAGTGTGATAAATAAGTACCTGCGGAGACCGGGCGTTTTTCTTAACGTCAAAGGTCAGCGGAGTTTTCAGTATGCCCTCAAAATCAAGGTCAAGCCCTGTCCTGTTTTTGATAAAAAAATTACCCACATATGTACCGTCATTGGTAATTGTTTTTTCGGCTACGCTGTACACTGCTTCTCCGTCGTGTCCGGCGTAGGAATCATAGTAACCGCTTTTGTCGCGGGGTGGCGTTTCGTCGTCAAGCATATTTGCCGCAGGGACGCTGATTTCCTTTTTTTCACGGGGCTCGGCGGATATTTGCTCATATGTTCCCGCCCGTGCCTCATATTTACCGTCGGTCAGGGTAAAGGCGGCGGCCGCAAGCGCGGCGTTGTCGCCCGTAATGAACATTTGAGGAAGCCTTACGGCTACGCAAAGCACCGCCAGCGCCGCCAATATGAGCGCAAAAACGGTTTTTATTCTTTTATAGAATTTTCCTGCCCTTTTCAAATTAATCACCTGCTCCTTAATTGATATGCTGAGCAGGAGTAAAATATTATTACATCAGTGAAACAAGCTCGCTCAGGGAGAATTTGTCTTGAATCGCGGCGTTAAGCGCAAATCCAATCAGCCGTGAAGCGCGTTCCGTGAGCAAGTCAATTTCACGCGGAGTTACTATCATCTGTCTGCCGCCGGGTTCAAGGGCATTTGCGTCGCTGTAATAATAACGGCTTCCGAGCAAATCTCCGGCAAGAGTTTTTACGTCAACAACGGTTGGAACTCCGATTGCTATAACAGGCACGCCCATGGTTTCGCGGCTGATTTTCATGCGGTGATTGCCGACTCCGGCTCCCGGTGAAATTCCCGCGTCGCTGATTTGCAGGGTTCTTCCGAGCCGTTCGAGCCTGCGTGACGCAAGGGCGTCAATTACAATCAGAGCGGTGGGTTTAAGAGTTTTGACAAGGCTTTGCAGATATTCGCCTGTTTCAATGCCCGTCTGTCCTGTTACACCTGTTTGCACAACCGCCACGGGGCGGAGATTTTCAAGACCGGACGCTCCTGAGATTTCTCCGGATATGTGGCGTGTCGCAAGCACTTTCAGTCCTGTTTTCGGACCGAGCGAATCAGGGGTTATTTCCATATTTCCCAAGCCTGCAACAAGCAAAAGTCCGTTAACGGGAAGAAGCTTGCGGATTTCGCCTCCGATTATTTCAATGCGTTCGTCCGCGTCGCTGAAATTATCGGTTAACGAAGGCAGCTCGACCGTTATATACGTTCCCGGGTCTTTGCCCAACGTCTGCTTTGCGTGGGCGTTTTTCACCTTAAGCTTTGACAGCTTCATACCTCCGCGGCGGTATTCGTTAAACTCAACGCCGCTTACATTTTCGCCGGCAAGCTCTCTTGCCTCTATCGCAAGGTCGGTTCTAAGCACCATGTATACAACACTCCTTCCGGTATTATTATTTTATTTTGTAAAAACTTTATTCTTTACTTTGCGTAATTCTTTTGATATAATAATCATAATTTAAGTCAGCTAAAACGTTATCACAAAATATTATTAATATCATGCTTATGAAAGGTCATGTATATTATGAAAAGAAAAATATTTAAATATCCGTTCGCGGTTTTGCTTGCCGGAGCGGTTCTGCTTGCCGCGGCAGTGCCCGTCGGCGCGGCTGAAGATAATCTGCCCGAAAGCTACAGTTCGGTTGAAAAAGGATATGTTACGGAGGTAAAGACTCAGCACGGTCTTGATTGCTGGGCTTACGCTTCAACGGCGACAATGGAGTCAGCACTGCTCAGCGCCGGAGTTGAAACAGACAATATGTCGCCCGACCACCTTAACCTTTGGTCAGTCACACGTTCAAACGGCAAGGGCTGGATTCGCGGTTTATCATCAAGCGGTTACGGCTCCTGCGCGCTCGGATATCTGGCATCATGGCAGGGCGGCGTGTTTACAAGCGACCTTGAGGATTACACTCTTTCCGATTACATTTACGGCGACGAAGCTCCGGAAGGGCTTGTCCGCTACGGAGTAACCTCGGCGCGCTTTTTGACAAAGGATGACCTTACGGATGTAAAGCGGCAAATTTTCAGGCACGGCGGAATATACACTTCGCTTGCCTGGAACCAGTCAATGTGTATGGCAAAAGATTCGGTTTCGTACTATATGCCCGAAAACTTCACCGGCAGTTATCAGGGACATGCCGTTGAGCTTGTGGGATGGGACGATAATTATCCCGCCGAAAAGTTCATGACCAATTTAACCGGCGAAAAACCGCAGAATAACGGCGCGTTCCTTGTTAAGAACAGCCACGGCCGGAGCAATCCGCTGGGAGGTTACATTTGGATATCTTACGAGGATAAGTACTTGCTGCACAGCCGGTACGCGCCTTCGTTCTCAATTGAAAGCTTTGAGGAGGTCAACGACAGCAAAAAGCTTCTTCAAAATGAGATTTACGGCGCAACCTATGAGTTTGATTATGTTGCCGAAAACAACCTGATCTACATGAATCATTTTGATTTCACCGATGATTTTTTCAAGATTGACAAGGTGATTTTTAAAACCGAGGCGCAGGGTTCCGAATACATAATTTATTTTGTTCCGGACGAAAACGGCGTGCCCGCAAACGATAAGAGCGAGTGGACTGCTATTTCAAGCGGTACGGTTGATTTCAAGGGATATATCTGCGACGATATTAACGATTTTGAAGTTCCTTACAAAAGCGGCTCAATCGCAATTGAAATTAATTCAACCGCCACGGGCAAAACCGCTACCTTAGGAGTTGACGAGTGGCTGGTTGACGGCTCCGGTGATTATGTATTTATCAACGAGTCTGTCAAAGGTCAGAGCTATTTGGCTCACGACGGAGTAATTGAGGACGTTTTGGACTGGTACAAGTCAAATAACAACGACGATCTGGGCGGAACGTTCATCATAAAGGCGATTGCGCTGAAGTCAAACGACTATATAAAAGGCGACGTTAACCTTGACGGCATTTTCAACATTAAAGACGCAACCGAAATTCAAAGATACATCGCCCACCTTCACAATCTTGAAGGCAGAGCCTTAAGAGCCGCGGATTTCAACGGCGACGGTATTATTAACATAACCGACGCAACCGCCGTTCAGCGCGTGCTTGCAAGACAAAATTAACAGTGTTGACATATTATAAACTTTATAATATAATTTTAAGGACACACGTTTTGACCTTCGTGTGCCCTTAAATTTTTTGATAAGGAGATTTTCATATGTCTTTTTGCAGAAACTGCGGCCGTCAGCTAAACGACGATTCATCTTTTTGTCCTTCATGCGGCGCACCGGTTAACGGTAACGCACAGCAAAACAACCAACAAAACTACCGGCAATACAATAATTCAAATAATCAGTATAACAATCAATATCAGCAGGCGCCTTATCAGACTAATTTAACTCCTCAGGAAGTTGACGTAGCTTCCAATAAATGGATGGCTTGTCTGTCATATCTCGGCATTTTCCTGCTTATCCCGATGTTTACACGTAAATATTCAGCTTATTGCAGATTTCACGTTAAGCAAGGCGCAACGCTTTTCGCAATTTTTTTCGTATACGAGCTTTTGACGAGAATTATAACTGTTGTTATCAGCTTATTTTTCCGGGTACAGGCAAGGGTAACCGTGAACGGAATTTATTATATTCCGAGTCCGATAACGACCGTTTTCACTGCTGTTTTTGCGCTGGGTACTGTTTTTCTCAGCGTTTTGGCAATCATCGGTATTATTTACTGCGTAAAAGGAAAGGAGCAGCCTCTGCCGATTATCGGAAAAATTAATTTCATCGGAGATTTTCTTGATAAAACGGTATTTAAGCTTTATATGTAAACACATAATTTAAAGGGTTGGCAGTTCAAAGTGCCAACCCTTTTTTTGCTTATTCTTATTTAAATATTTTCATGATTTCATCCTTGTGAAGCATAACGCAGTTATACCCCTCCTGTATGGTTTGATCAATGTTGTCCATTGAAAAAAGCGCGGTGTTTTCATTCTTAATCTGCACGCAATAGTCAGCCATCTCCATACTTTTGCGCGTGCCGTTTATTGAGTAGAGGTCAAGCGCGCGCCAGATTACCTTCATCAAACCGTCAATGCCCGTTTGCGGCGTGTAATCCATTACGTCAAACGCCAGGGCAAGCACCTTGCCCACACCCATATCCTTAAGCACCTTAACAGGCAGGTTGTCCTTTGAGCCGCCGTCAATAAAATTATAATCCTTATAGTTGCAGGTTGTGAACAGTCCCGGAAACGACATACTTGCCCTTACCGCGATTTCAACCGGAACATCCGTTATATACTGTACATATTCATTTTGCAGATTTTCTTCATAGGTAGTTATAATTACCTCGTCCGTGCTTTTGGTGTCGTTGGTGCAAACGGTAAGATTAATCGGTAAATCATGAAAGGTCTTGAGTCCCTTTTCTTCCATGACGGATTTCATCATTGCTTCAACTATTACTCCGTCCATTAAGCCGTCGCCGGGATTTTTTCTGCTGAATTTGAGCGCTACAATCGACTGCAAAATTGACGTTGGGTTAAACTTTACCAAGTCCTTCCAGTATTTTTCCGCTACGCGCTTCATGTCGTCGGCGTCGCAGCCCATTGCTACAAGCGCCGCCATTGCCGAGCCTGAGCTGGTGCCGGAAACGTATTGCGGCTTTATGCCCATTTCATACAGCGCCTTGATTGCTCCGACATGGGCTATGCCCTGAAGTCCGCCGCCTGAAAACGCGAAACCGACGGCATTTTTTCTGTCGGTTTTATCCATCACAGTCACCTCATTTTGTAAATTCGTATACATTGCAATAGGATTCGGTTTCTACAAAATAATCGTACCAGTTATAATAATCTTCAAGGCTTTTGTCAGCCTCAATTAAAGTTTGTGTTTTAAAGCCGAGTGTTTTTTGTATGTAGTCAATTACCGCTTTATTGTCCGCAAGGCGTGAAATGTATACGGTAAGCTTGTCCTTTGATTTAAGCGTGCTGTTGTTTTCAAGGGTCTGAATTGTTGTGCTTTTAAGATTGTTTTCTTTACTTTCGGCGTCGCCTTTGCCGCTTCCGCTGTCAATAAACGAATCTACCATGCTGCCGATTTTGCCGTTTGTTACAACTCCACGGGATGTGGCAAAATCCTCTATTTCATCAACTAATCCGTCAATATTCATTGAGGTCTGAACAATTGTGGTTGTGTCGTAAAGCATGAACTTGTCAAGGTTCTTGTTCCATTCCTGCATAGGCGTGCCTACAAACAAAACGTCCTTTGTTTTTACGTCGTAAAGGGTTGAAGTTCCGTAAGTGTAGTACGGTTTTACGCATATAAAACCGATTGCGGAGGCGATTAAAACGCTTGCCGGCAGAATTATGTGCAGCTTTGGATTTTTGATAAGGTTAACCAGCTTTATAAAGCCAAAGATGAAAATCATCGAAAGCATGGGCATTGAAGCCATTACGTAGCGGTCGCTGTTGAACGGAGAAATCAGCGCGATTCCGATAAAATAGAACACACCGGGGACGATCAAAAACCATGCCTTGCGCGGCGTCTTTTGTTTTTTTACAAAGCGGAAGTAAACAAAAGCCGCGATCATGCAAAAAGCGCAAAGGAAAAACAGCCACTGCTGACCGAGGAACATATCCTTTGACAGCACCTGAACATAGGTTAACAGCTTGTATCCGACATAGGTAAAAACAGTTATAAAGTCAATTGAAAGCGAACCCGTTGAGCCGACTCCGCGGTCGCTTCCGAGCACCTGCATCAGCATATTCGGATAAACCGCCAAAGCAATGCCGGCGCCTGCTACGGCAGTGATTATGTATTTTACAAGGGTTTTGATGTGCTTGTCCTTTATGCTGAAAATCAGAAAAACCAATCCGATTAAACCTGCGAACACTACGAAATAGTACTGGGTGAGGATTCCGAGAGTAACGGTGACAAGCATTAATACAAGGTCAATAATTTTCACCTCGTTTTTGCGGTCGTAAATCCTGAGCGTAACCGCCAAAAACGCAAGTACAAAGAACGTGAGCACGGCATACATGCGCAGGTAAATTGTCGTGGTGACGCAGGCGATACTGAGCGCGTAACCTCCGGCGGCAATCAGCGCGTAAAGGTTGCTTCCGCTTACACGTTTGCCGATACGAAACAGCAGCACCAAAGCCGCCGCCATCATCACCGCATTGACAATAAAGCCAAGCCATTTGTTAAAGGTATTCGGAAAAAATGAACATACGGTGTTTACAAGTGAATAATAGAACGGCGGATGTACACCGTCAACAATCTGGTTTTGATAAACCATCCCGTAATTAAAGCGGTTGTTGTCCGAAACCGCAAGATAACCTTTTATATCGTCGGGTGTCATCGGCTTGCCGCTTGAAAGCTCGTTTTTAACGCTGTCCTCAAGCAAAAGTTGCGGTGAATTCGCAAGGTTGTAATTTAACAGCTCATCCTCATGATACCCGAGCTTTGTGTTCATAAAAAAACAGCTTGCCGCAAGACTGAGGATAATCAATACAGTAAGCACAGCATAAGCCGCTTTGTTTGAAATCTTCATTTCCGTCACCTTTATCAGAAAAATATTAATATTATTATAACAATAATAAAACAAATTCTCAATAGGCAATTAAATATTTTTGCTAGTTTTATGTTTTCGGCGGTCGCCTCCGCTGCCGCAATAAAGAAAAATATTAAGGGGCGGCATTTGCTGCCGTCCCCTCTACTTCGGTATTAATTTAATTATTACCGCTTCGCGCGGATTGTTGATTCTGGGAATGTAAACGGAATTTGAGCAACCGGCGGTAACAACCAGACGGTTTTCATAAACGCCCTTGTCATACCGCGGGAAAAATCCGCCCGACGAAGAAACAAGACCTCTGCCGAAAAGCCGGAACTGCCCTCCGTGATTGTGCCCTGCCAAAACCAGGTTTACATTTGAGGCACGGATTTCATCATAGATTTCGGGCCGGTGGCACAGCAGAATTTTAAAGCTGTTTTCACGGGCAAAATTATCAAACCAAGCATGTTCGCCGTAAAACGAATATCCGCCGATTAAAAGCTGCATATTTTTAACCGTAAAACTCCCGTAGCTGTTGTCCAGCAGCTTGATGTTATTCTTTTTCAAGAAATCATAATCCTCTGCAGTCAGCTCTTCCTCATGATTACCGAGGCTCATGAACACCGGAGCGATGTCGGAGCACCGGGATAAAAAACGGTATGCGTTTTCGGTTAAGGGCTTGTTGCGTCTGCCGAAAAACAGCTTCAGCGTGCCGTTTATAACGGCTGCGAAACACCGCAGAACAGTAAATAAAGCCGACCGTTTGATGTGATTTTCCCGGTCGCCGCTGTAGCGTTCAAGCGTATCTCCGGCAACGGCAATTAAATCGGGCTTCGATTTGCGTATGATTTCAATTATATCGTCGGCGGGTCTTTCGTGCACATCGGCGGCAAGCGCGATTGTTACCGGCGCGGATATTTCGGAAGCAAATATTTGGTATTCGGTTAAAACTGCGTTTTTGCTCATATTTCACGCTCCGTTTTTTATATGATATGCGGTTAATGCGGATTTTATTATTTCCAAAAGCTTAGCTCGGATTCATTAAGTCCTATATTCTTTGCCTTGAAAACGGGATTTAGCTTTCTCTTTTTCTGCCGTTCAAAATCCTTGAGCGCTTTGATTGCGATTCCCGACAAAATCAGACAGCACGGTATGTTAATCAGCGTCATGCCGCCCATTGTGATATCAGCCATTGTCCAAGCCAAATCCATTGGCACAAGCGCGCCTACAAAAATAACGGCTACGCAGGCAATATAGAAGAATGTCATAAATTTCTTTGATGGCGGACGCTTTTTGTTGAGATAAGCAAGCGCGTTATCAACATAATATAGGTTGCCTATAAGCGTGGTAAACGCAAACAGCACCATTGCCACAGTTATGAATATCGGACCTGCCGCGCCGAACACCGTTGATACAGCCGCCTGAACATAAGGCGCGCCGGAAAGGGATTCAAGATTTTCAACGCCTGAGCAAAGACACATAAGAGCGGTTGCCGTGCAAAGGAGCATGGTGTCGATATATACCGAGATAGTTTGAACCAAGCCCTGCTTAACAGGATGGGTTACGTCGGCGGAAGCGGAAGCGTTTGGAGCCGAGCCTACGCCGGCCTCATTTGAATAAAGTCCGCGCTTGATGCCGTAAACCAGGCAAGAACCGCTGAGTCCGCCTAAGATTGCTTTGAAATTAAAAGCGTCCTCAAAAATTTGCGCGAACGCCTGCGGAACATATGTAACATGCGCGAAGATTATAATAAGCGAAATCAAAACATACGCAATACCCATAACGGGAACTAACTTTTCGGTTAGCTTGATAATGCGGCTTCCGCCGCCGAGCAGACAAAAGCCTACAGCTGCGGCAAGAATCGCGCCGACAATGACGGGAGTAAAATCGCTGTCGTAAAAGCTGTAAATTTCAAACGACGACTGCAGATTGTAGGAGCAGAGCAGATTGAAGCCAAAGGCGTATGTCGCAATAAGGAACACGCAGAAAATGCCTGCCACAAGCGGCAAGTGAAGCGCCTTTTCGATATAATAGGCAGGGCCGCCGAAACTTTTGCCGTTTTTGTCCTTCTGTTTAAAAATTTGCGCAAGCGTACTTTCGATAAACGCGGACGAAGCTCCGATAATGCACATAAGCCACATCCAGAAACACGCTCCGGGACCGCCGAGGCAAATAGCTGTTGAAACGCCTACGATATTGCCGGTTCCTACGCGCGAGGCCGTTGAAACCATAAGCGCCTGAAATGATGAAACATGTTGCTGAGAAGCGGGTTTTTCGACAATCAGTTTACACGCCGTACCGAAAAGCCTCAGCTGTACAAATTTGGTGCGAAAGGTAAAAAACAAACCTGCCGCCGCCAAGACAATGATGAGTATCGGATAATACATCACATCGTCAATACCCGTAAAGAATTTTGTTATAGCCTCCAAAAACAATAACCTCCTCATTTTTATAGAGTTGCTATTATTATACAATAAATCGCCATAAAACAACAAGTGAATTTATAAAATTTTTTGTGAAAAAATCAGAAAATTGCAAATATTTAACGATTTATGAATATAATCGGGATTCCCTTGCATTTTGACATTTTTGTTGCTATAATAAATTTATCTGTTTGAAAGGAAATGAGATTTTATGTACAAAAAAATAATTGCGCTGGCGCTTTCCGCAACGCTTTTAAGCTCCGCGTTTTGTTTTTCCGCCGCGGCTGACACTGCGGTTGACAATCATGCTCCGGCTTCTTCCCAAAAGGAGGTTAATTATCCCGAAATTAATCTGCTTCAAAACCGCACCGACGGACTTAAAATAGGATGGACGAAATACCCTAACGCCAAAGCCTACCGCGTGTTTAAGTACGACGGTAAAAAGTGGAGAATCATCGGCGTATCCGACCACCTGAGCTATATTTACAAGGATGTGCGTCACGGTGAAAGCAATTTATACACCGTAAGGGCGATGGATGAAAATAACAACTTCATCAGTGGCTACAACGCGCAAGGCTATAATCATACCTATTCGCTTGTTCCCGAAATCAAAGGTCTTTCAAATACCTCCACCGGTATTGAGGTTAGCTGGAACAAGTGCAAAAACGTTGACAAATACCGCGTGTATGTGCTTGACGGAAGCTGGAAATCCGTCGGCACATCCACTTCGGACAAGCTGGTTATTGACAAGCTTAAGGACGGCAAGACCTACACCCTTACCCTGCGCGGCCTGAAAAAAGACGGAAGCTTTGCAAGCGCCTACAAAAAAGACGGCTG
Source organism: Oscillospiraceae bacterium (assembly GCA_003520555.1). Lineage (GTDB taxonomy): Bacteria > Bacillota > Clostridia > Oscillospirales > Acutalibacteraceae > Ruminococcoides. Next base: position 3,624 of record DOUO01000187.1, on the reverse strand, counting down.
GAAACAAACCTTCATCACACCCACCGTGCTTAATTCGGCGGAAAACGCGGCAAGCGGCGTCAGCCTTAAGTGGAAAACAAAAGCTTCTGTTGAAAAATACAGGATATACCGCAAGGCAGGCAACGGTTCATGGGCTCGGCTTGCGGATGTGACAGGCGGAGCTTATACCGACAAAAATGTAAGCTCAGGAACAAGCTACAGCTATAAGCTGCGCGGAATTAACGCAGCGGCAACACGCTTTACCACGTACTACACCAATACAAAGACAGCGGCCTATGTAAAAGCTCCCTCGGTTTCTTCCTTCGAAAACGGAAACGGCAGCGTTAAGCTCAGCTGGAGCGGTTCAAAGGGAGCCGCCAAATACGGAGTATTTTACAAGGACGGCGGAACCTGGCGCGGACTCGGCATAACCGCTTCAACAAGCTACACCGACAAAAACGTGAAGAATTTGCAAACAAAGCTCTATACCGTAAGGTGCCTTGACAAAAATTCAAACTTCATCAGCGGCTTTAATTCAAACGGTTTTTCAAACACTTACTATGCTCCGCCTTCAATTGCCTCGGTTTCAAAGGCATCGTCGGGAAATAACGTGAGTTGGAAAAGCGTAAGCGGCATCACAAGCTACAGGCTTTACCGCCGGACGGTAAACGAAGGTTGGAGCAGGCTTTGCGATACATCAACGACAAGCTATAATGACAGCTCCGCAAAAAACGGAAGCGTTTACACCTACACCCTGCGTCTTTTCAAGGACGGAAAATGCGTAAGCAGCTACATAAACGATACGCTTTACTATTATAACGGTTCGCCCGCGGACGGAAAAATAAATATAAACGGCACAAGCTACACATTTTCAAAGGGAAAAATCCATCAGGGCTTTGTGACGATAAACGGCGGTAAATACTACTACAACAATCAGGGCTTATTAGAGAAAAACGGTATTGTGGGCAACAGTAAGGACGGTTATTATTACGCCGACAAAAACGGCAAGGTTGACACAAGCTACCGCGGCGCGGTGACTTCGGGAGGCTCGGACTGGATTGTTTTCAGCGGCAAGGCAACAAAGGTTACGACCGAGGCAAACCGCACAATGTTCCGCGCAATGAAGCTTGCGGCAAAAATAACGAACAGCAGCATGACCAAGGCTCAAAAGCTTCGTGCCTGCTACAACCATATCCGTGACGGTTATGTTGAGTACAACACTCGCGTACCCGACTACACGGGCATGGACTGGCCTGTTGTTTACGCAAACGATATTTTTATACGCAAGGGCGGCGACTGTTTGAGCTGCGCGGCGGCGTTTGGTTATCTTGCCAAGGCCATCGGTTACGACAATGTTTACGGCTGCCACAGCGGAGGTCACGGCTGGACTGAGGTTGACGGCAAAATTTACGACACCGAGTGGGAACGCCATACGCCCGGTTCGTTTTTCGGCAGAGGTTACGGTGAATGTACTAATCCTGCCTACGCGGCGGCAATTTCGCCCGGATACCCTTGGATGCATGTTAAAATACAATAAACCTCAAAAGACTGCCTGTTTTGCGGGCAGTCTTTTACTTTGCGTAAAACAGGGCTTGATTTTACGGCTGTGTTGTATTATAATCAATTTATAATTATGTTGTTGAAACAACAGGAGTTAATAATGGATCATCATTTTTTAAGCGGCACAAGCTTTTTTTCGGGCTTGAACGAAAACGAAATAAACTCAATACTTTCCTGCCTTGAGACGCGCGAAAAGAGCTTCAAAAAAGGCGCGGTTATTTTTAACCCGGGCGAATCAATTGATGTAATCGGTTTGGTTACGCGCGGAAGCGTAAACATTATTTCAAGCCTTTACTGGGGCAAAAGCAGCATTGTAAAGCAAGTTGCGGCAGGAAATATATTCGGCGGAGAATACGCGGCAATACCGCGGCAAAAGCTTTTGTATGAAATTTCCGCCGCTTCGGACTGCTCGGTTTTGTTTATAGACTTTAAAAAGCTTACCGAGGTTTGTAAAAATGTCTGTCCGTTTCATCAGATTTTGATTCAGAATTATCTGCGAGTTACGGCGCAAAGCACGCTGGATTTATCGTCAAGGGCTGTTCACACCGCGTCAAAATCAACCAGAGAACGGCTGATGTCATATTTTTCGGAACAGGCAAAAATCAGCGGAAGCGTATACTTTACAATTCCGTTTTCACGGCAGGAGCTTGCCGATTATTTGGGAGTTGAGCGCAGCGCGCTTTCAAACACGCTTTCAAAAATGCAAAAGGACGGACTTATTCAGTACCATAAAAACGAATTTAAATTATTAAAGGGCAGCCGAAAATGAGCTGCCCTGACTTATTAATCCGGTTTTGTATTATTAAAATTCAACAGTTTCCGGAGCGGATGTGAACGAGGCAAACGTCGCCTTGGCGTTTTTCATGTAAAACACCTGGGTATTGCCGTCGTTTTCATCATACATCGCGCGCAGCGAAGGATACGCGTCTAACATGGCTTTTTTAGCCTCTACCCTGTCGTCCTCAACAAATTCGGCGGCAATGCGCAGCCATACGCCGTCCTTGAAGGCGCAAATTTCGCCGTTGGGATTTTCCGCAAGCTGCTTGGAAACAGGCTTCGATTTGCCTGTCTGGATATAAAGCTTGTTTTCAAAGATATTCACCGTTCCGAACGGACGCACACGGGGCTGATTGCCCTCAACCGTAGCAAGATAATAGGTTTCAGCTTCCTTCAAAAAATCATAAACCTTTTGCATAATAATTTCCCCTTTCAAAATATATTGCAATTATATTATAATATAAACAGGTAAATTATGCAACAAAAAAGACGCGGCAAGCCGCGCCTTTGCTTTTTGTACCGTTAAGGATAAACTCTGTAAGATGCGTCGTAGTTTTCGCCGAAGTTGTTAGCCCAGTAGGTTCTGCCGTTTACCGTGTATGATACGCAGTATTCAAAACCGGAAGCGTCGTTTGTTGTGAGCTTAAGTGCTGTTGACCAACATTCGGTGCCGTTTGCATATGTGTTCATATACTTCATGGAAACGTCCTTGTAGCTCTTCCAGTTGTTTTCGGTGTATCTCACCTTAACATCCTTTACATAAGCGTAGTTCTGAAGAACAGCATTTACATAGTAGTTACCGTAGCCGTAGTAGCTGCCTCTTTTTACGGTGATAGGAGCAACGCCGAGGTCTTCGTCGGTATAATTCTTGCCGTTGTTGTTATCCCATGTTGTTACGCCGTTTGCAACATACTTGATGGCATACTCTGTGTTGTAGCTTGTGATGTAAGCCTTCCAAAGCTTTGAACCGTCGTCAAGTGTCTTGACATACTGTGCTTCCGCGTCTTTCCATTCCTGTCCCTTAAGAGGGTTGTAGTGAACGTAAACCTTCTGATTTGAAGCGTTGTCCTTTGTCTGAACAAATACGTTAGTGCCGCGGATGCCGTACTTTGAGAAGTAAACGTCGGTTGAGTACATCTTAACCTTGTCGGACGCCGCGCCTGCAGATACACCTGCAAACATGCTGAAAGCAGAAGCAAGAATACAGATTATCGTAAGTAATGAAACGATTTTTTTAACTGAATTTGTTTTTGTCATAATAATCTCCCTCAAAATTTTATTTAAATGAATCGGGGTATGTGCTGTCGG
>DOUO01000171.1 GCA_003520555.1 Oscillospiraceae bacterium | reverse complement strand
CGGCGTTGTCAACAGCCTCTGCTGTTGTCTCGGCGGCGTCAACCGTTTTTTCCGCGGCTTCGTTTGCTTCGTCAGCAGATTCGCCGACTTTTGTATTTACTTCCTCTGCGGCTTCTTCTGCGGCAGAGAGTATTTCCTTATTATCGTCCAAGTTAAATACCTCCTGTTTAATAATCACTTTATATAATACTATATTTTTTTGCATAAATCAACAGTAAAAATAATATTACAATATTGTAATCAAACTGTTGTAATATTTTTCCGATGGTGTTATAATTAATTTATATATGAAAAAGCAAAGGACTGGTTAATATGATAAGGTCAATGACAGGCTTCGGCCGCTGTGAAACCGAAATTGACGGCAGAGAAATTACCGTTGAAATCAAAAGCGTAAATCACCGTTATTTTGAGTTTTCGTGCCGTTCGCCGCGAGGCTACAGCTTTATTGACGACAAGCTGAAAAGCTTTATAAACGAAAAAGTATCAAGAGGCAAAATTGATGTTTTTGTAGGAATCGGCGCGCGTGACGACACACCGTCCGAGGTCAGCGTAAATCACAGTCTGGTTTCGGGGTATCTGAACGCAATGAAGGAAATTGCCGATACCTACGGTATTGAAAACGACGCTACGGTTGTATCAATTTCCCGTTTTCCCGATGTTTACACCGTTCACAAGGCGGCTGAGGATGAGGAAAAAATCACCGCGGATGTGCTTTCGGCGGCTCAGATTGCGCTTGATTCATTTATTGAAATGCGCGAACGCGAGGGCGAAAAAATGAAAGCCGACATTTTAAGCCGCGCAAATACAATTCTTGATATCGTATCACAAATCGAACAGCGTTCTCCGCAAACAGTTGAGGAATACGAAAACCGCCTGCTTGAACGCATCCGTCAAACGCTTGACGGCTTAAATGTTGAAATAGATGAACAAAGGGTGCTTACGGAGGTTGCCGTGTTTGCCGATAAGGTTGCCGTTGCCGAGGAAACCGTACGGCTTAGGAGCCACTTTGAACAGTTAAACAGCTTCCTGGAGCAGGATATCCCCGTAGGCAGAAAGATAGACTTCATTATTCAGGAAATGAACCGCGAGGCAAATACAATCGGCTCAAAGGTTCAGGACGCGGAGCTTGCTCATAAGGTTGTTGACATCAAGGGCGAAATTGAAAAAATCCGCGAGCAGGTTCAAAATATTGAGTAAGGCGGAACAGTTATGAGACTTATTAATATAGGCTTCGGAAACCTTGTAAGCGCCGACAGACTTGTGGCTGTTGTCGCTCCGGATTCCGCGCCTGTTAAACGAATTGTCCAGGAGGCAAAGGCAAACGGTTTGCTTATTGACGCGACCTGCGGCAGAAAGTGCAAATCCGTTCTTATAAATACAAGCAACCATGTTGTGCTTTCCGCCGTTTCCTGCGAGACCATTCAAAACAGAGCCGAGGAAAGGGAGGACAGAGATGAGCAGTAGAAAAGGAAAACTTGTTTTATATTCAGGTGCGTCGGGCGTAGGCAAGGGTACAATTCTTGCCGAGGTAATGCGGCGAAATCCAAACGTAAAGCTGTCTGTTTCCAACACCACGCGCAAACCGCGTGAGGGAGAGGTTCAGGGAGTTCATTATAACTTTGTTACCCGTGACGAGTTTGAGGATTTAATAAAGCAGGACGGTTATCTTGAATACGCCGAATACTGCGAAAACCTTTACGGCACACCGAAAAAGCAGGTTCAGGATATGCTTGACAACGGCTTTGACGTGTTTTTGGAAATCGAGGTTCAGGGCGGATTACAAATCATGGAAAAATATCCCGACGTCCTCAGCATTTTCATTTTGCCGCCGTCAATTGAGGTTCTTGAAAGCAGGCTCAGGGGCAGAGGCACGGAGGATGAGGAAACCGTGCAAAAGCGCTTAAACGAAGCTAAAAAAGAAATGGCGCATAAGACCAAGTATAAATACAACGTTGTTAACGACGATTTGGACGCCGCCGTTAACGAGGTGCTTAACATAATTAAGTAAGGAGAATTTATTATGCAAAAGGTTAATGTAGACGAATTATTTGAGGGCAAGCAGAGCAAATACGCGCTTGTTGTAGGAGTATCAAAAAGAGCCAGACAAATCACCCAGAAGTTTGAGGACGAGGGCATCGTTACGGAGGATAAGCCCGTTCTTCTGGCAATTGACGAAATTAAAAATCACGAGATTAATCTTTTAGAGCCGGAAGATGAAGAATGATTTTGTCGTAAGGGTCGCGGTTGAAAACGCCGCTTATTCCTTTGACAAAGATTTCGACTACGCCGTGCCCCTGCATCTTCAAAGCAGGTGCGCCGCGGGTTCGCGCGTGCTTGTTCCGTTCGGACGCGGCAACCGCCGCCGCATGGGAATTATAACGGAGGTTATTACTGAGCCTGACGGAGAAGAAAATTCTTTAAAAGAAATAATTTCCGTTTTGGATGATGAACCTGTGCTGACTGATGAACTGCTTTCGGCGGCAAAGTTTATGAAGGAGCACTATTTTTGCTCCACCTACGAAGCGGTAAAAACCATGCTTCCCGCAGGTATAAACTACAAGGTTACAACTGTTTACGGCGTCAGGGCTTCGGACGAAGGCTTTGAGCTTTCGGATGAGGAGCAGCGGCTATATAATTACCTTCATTCAAAGCGAAACGCGGTAAAGCTTGAAAAAATCCTCGACGATTTTGGGTTTGCCGACAGCCGCGTTCCCGATTCCCTGGTGCAAAAGGGCTTGCTTTATAAGTCCGACAGGGCTTTCCGCAGGGTCAGCGACGCTGTTATGAAAATGGCGGCAATATCTCCGGATGCCGACATCACCGATGTAAAGCTCAGCGAAAAACAGAAAAGCGTTCTTGAAATAATCAAGCTCAGCGGTGCGGTGTCAATCAAGGAAATCCGTTATTTTACCGGAGTTTCCGCTTCGGTAATCGACGCTCTTTACAAAAAAGGTTTAATTTACTTTTTTGACGAAGAGGTTTTTCGTATTGACAACCGTGAAGCGGACGAAGCCGTTTCAAAGCTTGTACTGAACGCCGAACAGCAGCAGGCGTGCGACAGCCTTTACGCGGAATACGCCGACCGAAAGCCTCACGTAAGCCTGCTTTACGGCATTACCGGCTCCGGCAAAACCAGCGTTTTTATTAAGCTGATTGAACGCGTAATATCAGATGGCAGGGGAATCATTGTAATGGTTCCCGAAATCTCGCTTACACCGCAGTTTGTAGCGCAGTTTTCAAAGCGTTTCGGCGACAAAATCGCTGTTTTTCACAGCGCGCTGTCGCTTGGCGAGCGCCTTGATGAATACAAACGCGTTAAAAAGGGCTTGGCTCAAATTGTCATCGGCACGCGCAGCGCGGTTTTCGCTCCGTTTGAAAGCGTGGGCTTAATCATCATGGATGAGGAACAGGAGTACAGTTACAAATCCGAAAGCTCACCGAGATATCACGCGCGTGAAATATCAATGTTTCGCTGCGCGAAAAACAACGGACTTTTGGTCTTGAGCTCGGCTACTCCAAGCGTCGAAACATATTTCTACGCGCTTACCGGGCGATATTCAATGAACACCCTTTCCGCTCGCTACGGAACGGCAGTACTGCCGGAGGTTATCACCGCCGACATGAATTTGGAAATTCAAAACGGCAATAAGTCGGGTTTTTCCGACGTGTTGCTGCAAAATATAGAATATAACCTTGAACACGGAAGACAGTCGATATTGCTTCTTAACCGCAGAGGCCACAATTCATTTGTTACCTGCTCGTTCTGCGGAGAGGCTGTTACCTGTCCGAACTGTTCTATTTCACTGACTTACCACAGCCGAAACAATCGCCTCATGTGTCACTACTGCGGTTATTCCGTTGCGTTTTGCGGAGAATGCCCGACCTGCCGCAGCCATTCGCTCAGACTCGGCGGAACAGGGACTCAAAAGGCAGAACAGGATATTGCCGAGCTTTTTCCCGACGCGCGGATTTTAAGAATGGACACCGACGCGGCGTCGTCAAAGGCTTCGTATGAAAAAATGATTACAGCGTTCTCAAACGGCGAATACGATATCCTCGTGGGCACGCAGATGGTTGCCAAGGGGCTTGACTTTCCCAACGTTACGCTTGTAGGTGTGCTCAATACCGACCAGGCTCTTTATTCAGACGACTACCGCAGCTACGAACGCGCGTTTTCACTGCTTACCCAAGTGGTTGGCAGAAGCGGCCGCGGCAGGGAAAAAGGATTGGCGGTCATACAAACGCACACTCCCGATAACCTGATTATTTCAATGGCTGCAAAGCAGGACTATCAAAGCTTTTACAACACTGAAATCAAGGTGCGTGAAGCAATGCTTTATCCGCCGTTCGCGGATATTTGTCTTGTCGGCTTTGTTGGTGAAAACCGTGCTTTGACATTGAAGGCCGCAAATGCCTTTTTGCGGGATTTTACAGCTGAGGCGATGAAGAACTATCCCAAGCTTCCTCTTAGGATTCTGGGACCTTCGCCCGCGGCGGTTGTAAAGGTAAGCAATAAATACCGCTATAAACTGATTATTAAATGTAAAAATAACCGCGCTTTCCGCGAACTGCTCTCAAAAATACTTGTGAGCTTCGGCAATCACCGTGAATTTTCAAAGGTGACCGCTTACGCGGATATGAACGCGTTGACCTGTTAATATAAGGAAGATGACTATGGCATTAAGAAATATCGTAAAAGAGGGCGACGACATCCTCAACAAAAAATGCCGTCCCGTTACAAAATTTGACTCAAAGCTCGGCGTGCTGCTTGACGATATGGCAGAAACAATGCGTCACGCCAACGGCGTAGGCCTTGCCGCTCCTCAGGTGGGAATTCTTCGCCGCGTTGTGGTAATTGACGTGGGCGAAGGCTTGATTGAGCTTGTAAACCCCAAAATAATTGCGTTCAGCGGCAAGCAGGAGGGCAGCGAAGGCTGTTTGTCCTTTCCCGGACAGTGGGGGCTTGTCAAGCGCCCGAATTATGTAAAGGTTTCGGCGCAGGACAGACGAGGAAATGAATTTACAATTGAAGGCAAGGAACTTCTGGCGCGCGCCTTCTGTCATGAAATAGACCACCTTGACGGCATTGTGTTTAAGTCGGTTGCGGACAGAATGTTAACAGCTGAAGAAATTGAGGAAATGAATTCCTAAGGTGAAAATATGAAGATAGTTTATATGGGAACTCCGGACTTTGCCGTGCCGGCGCTGAAAAGGCTTGCGACCGGTGAAAAACATGCTGTTGCGGCTGTTTTTACCCAACCCGATAAGCCCGTGGGAAGAAAGCAGATTCTTACTCCGCCCGATGTTAAGGTTTGCGCGCAGGAGCTTAATATCCCTGTCTTTCAGCCAAAATCCATGAAAACCGACGAAGCCTTCAATCAGCTTGTAAAGCTTTGTCCCGACGTAATAGTTGTCGCGGCATACGGACAAATCCTTCCCAAGCGTGTGCTTGATTTGCCTGAATTCGGCTGTGTAAATATTCACGGCTCACTTTTGCCCAAGTACCGCGGAGCCGCTCCGATTCAGCAGGCGGTATTAAACGGCGACAAGGTGACCGGCGTAACAACAATGCTTATGGACGTCGGGCTTGACACCGGGGATATTTTGATGAAATCGGAAACCGAAATCGGCGAAAACGAAACATCGGAACAGCTTTTTGACCGCCTTTCGGTTTTGGGCGGCGAGCTTATTGAGGAAACGCTTGACGCGCTTGAAAAGGGCATGATTACTCCGCAAAAGCAGGATGAATCAAAGGCTACGCACACCTCAAAAATCGACAAAAGCCTTTGTCCGGTAAGCTTTGAAAAAACCGCGCGCGAGGTTCACAATCAAATCCGCGGGCTTTATTCTTGGCCTGTAGCCACTGTAAGAATTCACGAAAAAACCGTAAAAATTCACAAGGCGCGGCTGTGTAACGGCAGCGGCAAGCCCGGTGAAATACTAAGCGTAAAGCCGCTTATAATCGCTTGCTCTCAGGGCGCTGTTGAGCTTTTGGAGCTGCAGCCCGAGGGAAAAAAGAAAATGACCGCCGAAGCTTTTGCCGCAGGGCATAGGCTTGAAAAGGGCGAAATAATATAAAGGTCGTTATATAATGCCGAATCCGAGAAACACTGCCTTGCAGGTGCTGCTGAAAATTGAAAACGATAAAGCGTATTCAAATATCGCGCTGAATAACGCCGTCCGTGAGGCAAAGCTTTCGGGCGTAGACAGCTCGTTTGTCGCGGCGCTTGTGTACGGTGTGCTTGAACGTCAAATAACGCTTGATTATGTAATCAGACAACATTCTAAAATTCCTTTAAGGAAAATTGAAGTCAAAACCAAGCTGATTTTGCGCATGGGAATTTACCAGCTTATATATATGGATAAGGTGCCCGACAGCGCGGCGGTAAACGAAAGCGTGAAGCTTGCGAAAAACCACCGTTTGCAAAAAAGCGCGGGCTTCATCAACGGTGTTTTGCGCAGCGTTACCCGTGCCGAACCGCGGCTTAAGCTGCCGCAAACCGATGACGTGCTCTACTGCCTCAGCGTTAAGTACAGCGTTCCGCAGGACATAATCCGCCTTTGGATGAATTCTTACGGAAAAGATAACGCGGTAAGCCTGCTTGAAAGCTTAAGCGGCAGGCCCCGGATTTTCGCGCGCGTAAATACGCTTAAAACGACCGCTGAACAGCTTATCCGAATTTTTGAAGAGGAAGGCGTTGAATGTTCCGCCTGCGCTTCTCTTGAAAACGCCCTTGCTTTAAACCGAACCGGCTCAATTGAAAAGCTCGGCGCTTACCGCGAAGGACTGTTTCACATACAGGATTTGTCGTCGCAAATCTGCGTTAAAATCCTCGGCGCAAAACCGCGCGACGTTATACTCGACGTATGCTCGGCTCCGGGCGGAAAGGCGGCAACCGCCGCTCAGTACATGCGTAACCGCGGAAAAATATACGCCTGCGATTTGTATGACCGCAAGCTGAAGCTTATCCGCGCCAACGCCCAAAGGCTCGGCGTTGAAAATATAATAGCTTTAAAGCGTGACGCCGCAAAAGCCGACGTTCCTTTGCCTGCTGCTGATAAAATATTATGTGACGTCCCGTGCAGCGGCTTGGGAATACTTTCGCGCAAGCCCGAAATTCGCTGCAAAAAGGATATTATTGACAACAATCTTCCTCAGCTTCAATACAAAATTCTTTGCCAAAGCGCCGTCAATTTGTCGGTCGGCGGCAGACTTGTGTACTCTACCTGCACTCTTAATCCTGAGGAGAACAATAAGAACACGGCGAGGTTTTTGTCCGAACACAAAAATTTTCGTCCCGTAACGCTCAGCCTGCCAAACGGCGTAAGCAGAGCTTTTAACGAACAGCCTTATGAAATAACGCTCATGCCGCACACGGCAGGCTGCGACGGCTTTTATATCGCGGCGTTTGAAAGGGTGGCGGCTGATGACTGAAAAATCTGACATCAAAAGTATTTCTTTGCCTGAGCTCGAAAAACAGCTTGCCGAAGCAGGTTATCCGAAGTTTAGGGCAAAGCAGATGTACGAATGGCTGCTTAAGGGCGTTACATCGTTTGACGAAATGCGAAATGTTCCAAGCGAATTGCGACAATTTTCAGACACAAGATATTACATTTCTGTTGCAACTATTGAAAAAAAGCTGATTTCAAGGTATGATAAAACAGTGAAGTACCTTTTTGCGCTGAACGACGGCGAGTTCGTTGAAGCTGTTGTGATGAGCTATCACCACGGAGTTTCAATGTGTATTTCAACGCAGGTCGGCTGTAAAATGGGCTGCACCTTCTGCGCAACCGGAAAAAGCGGTTTTTCGCGCAATTTAACCGCGGGTGAAATGCTTGCGCAAATTGAAGCGGCGCAAAGGGACTTGAACGTTCGCGTATCAAACGTTGTGCTTATGGGAATGGGCGAACCGCTCGATAATTTCGAAAACGTCCTGCGTTTTATTGAGCTTGCCAACGAAGAAAAGGGGCTGCACATCGGCGCAAGGCATATTACGCTTTCCACCTGCGGAATAGTGCCTAAAATATATGAGCTTGCCGAAAAAAGGCTTCAAATAAATCTTGCGGTGTCGCTGCACGCGCCAAATGATGAAATCAGATGCAAAACAATGCCGGTTGCAAGAGCTTATCCGATGGACACTCTTCTCAAGGCGTGCCGCGATTACTTTGCCGCCACAGGCAGGCGTGTAACCTTTGAGTACTCAATGATAAGCGGCGTAAACGACAGCGATGAAAACGCTCGCGAGCTTGCGCAAAAGCTTGCCGGCATGAACTGTCATGTGAATTTAATCCCCGTAAACTCGGTGGAGGGCACGGGTTACATAAAAAGCAATGTACAAAGACAGCAGTCTTTTGTAAATATACTTGCCGCCAAAGGAATTGCGGCAACGGTAAGGCGGACGCTCGGAAGCGATATCAACGCGTCCTGCGGTCAGCTCAAACGAAACCATAAAAAAGAAGGAGGCAAATAACTTGGAAGTATTCAGCAAAAGCGACGTAGGTTTAGTCAGAACGCAAAATCAGGATGACTTCCGCTTCGGAGTTATTTCCCCAAGCTGCGCGTGGGCAGTGGTCTGCGACGGAATGGGCGGCGCAAACGGCGGCAATATTGCCAGCGCGACGGCTGTTGAATATATCAGCACCAAAATAACCGATTTATACAAGGACGACATGACAAAGGAACAAATCGGCGAACTTATGGCAGAAATTGTAGTGAACGCGAACATCAAAATTTTTGAGCTTGCGTGCAACGACGCCGAACTCGCCGGCATGGGCACAACCTGCGAATTTGTATTTGTCAAGGACACCACCGTTCATGTTGTGCACGTCGGCGACAGCCGAACCTACGCAATACGCGGCGGAAAAATAAAACAGCTTACCGAGGATCATTCCGTGGTTCAGGAAATGGTAAGGCGAGGCGAGCTTACTTATGAACAGGCTCAGCACCATCCAAACAAAAACTTCATAACACGCGCGCTGGGAATAAAGCCCTCGGTACGGCTTGACTACATTGAGGCAAACTTTATTTACGGAGACGTTGTGCTGATATGTACCGACGGTTTGTCAAATCACGTCAGCACCGGTCAAATGGTAAAAATCTGTCACGAAAACCGCGGCGACAGTCTTATAAATAAGCTTGTTGAAGCCGCCAAACAGGACGGCGGCACCGACAACATCACCGCTACCGTAATTTACTGAGAGGAGTGTTAACTTTGGATAAATATATCGGAAAAAGGCTTGACGGCCGCTATGAAATTCACGAGTTAATCGGCGTGGGCGGCATGGCCAATGTTTATCGCTGCACGGATACGCTCGACGACCGCGAGGTCGCAATCAAAATATTGAAGGATGAATTCCTTAACAACGAAGAATTTATCCGACGCTTTAAAAACGAATCCAAGGCAATCGCCATGCTTTCACACCCTAACATTGTAAAGGTTTACGACGTAAGCTTCGGCGATATGATTCAGTATATAGTAATGGAGTACATAGACGGCATTACCCTTAAGGAGTATATAGCCAGACAGGGTATAATCGAGTGGAAGGATGTGCTTCACCTTACAATTCAGGTTTTAAAGGCGCTCCAGCACGCTCATGAATGCGGAATTGTTCACCGCGACATCAAGCCGCAAAACATTATGCTTTTGCAGGACGGCACAATAAAGGTGACGGACTTCGGTATCGCGCGTTTTTCGGACAAGGCAACGCGCACCATGACCGATCAGGCAATCGGTTCTGTTCACTACATTGCGCCCGAACAGGCAAGAGGTGATTCCACCGACGGCAAAACCGATATCTATTCCGTGGGTGTAATGCTCTATGAAATGCTCACCGGCACCCTTCCGTTTGACGGTGATTCCGCGGTCACTGTGGCGCTTATGCAGCTTCAGTCAACTCCGCGCCGTCCGCGTGAAATCAATCCCTCAATTCCTCAGGGACTTGAGCAAATAACAATGCACGCAATGGAAAAACAGCCTGAGGACAGGTACACCTCGGCGGCTGAAATGCTCAGCGATATCGAGCGTTTCCGTTTAAATCCCTCCATTGTATTTGATTACAACAGCTTTGTTGACGACCAACCCACAAAATACATGGGCAATATCAAGAAAAAGGACGGCGGCAGGTACAGCGATGATACAAAGCCTTCGGACGACGCTTCCGCCGAGGATGACGAGGATTCTTACGTAAAGGAGCACAGCCCCGCGTTCCACGTAGTCAAGGGCGTGCTTATTGCCGCGTTGGTTGTTTGCGCGGTGTTCTTTGCTATTGCCGCTGTCAGAGGCTTCACCTCCTCACAGAGCAAGGATGTAGATGTTCCCAATCTTGTCGGCAGAACTCTTGTTGACGCAAAGGAAAACAATCCCGACAACTTCCGTTATGAAATCAAGAGCAAGTTTGATGATTCCAAGGAAATCGGCGTGATTTTATCTCAGGATCCCGAACCGGGCTCAATGAAAATCAAATCCGGCTCAACAATTGAGCTTACCGTTAACGGCACGGACACCGAAGCTCAGGTTCCGTTTGTTGTAAACTACAAAGAAAAGCAGGCGGTTGACGCGCTTAAGGATAAAAACTTTGTTCCGCAGATTGTTTATGTTGAAAACACAAAAACTCCGAAGGACTGCACAATTGACACTTATCCCACGGCAGGCGTAAAGTCAACAATAGGTTCAACCGTTTATGTTTACATAGCAAAGGGAAGCCGTCCCGAAAACGTAAATATTCCCGGTGTAATCGGAAAAACTTTAAGCGAAGCCAAGAGCGAGCTTGAAAACCTCGGACTCACCGTTGAAACCGTGATGGACGACGAAAGCAAGGAGCCTGAAAACACTGTTCTTTGTTCATCGCCTTTGCCATATGGCAAGGTTGAAAAAGGAACTGTCGTTACACTTACGGTAAGCTCCGGCGTAGGCGATAAGCATAAGGTGGATTTGAATATCGACCTGCCCACAGGCGTTTCCGACACCCTCACAATGAACGTGATGGTCGACGGTGTGCTTGATTCATCACAGTCCAAGCAGGTTGTTCCCTCGCTCACAGGTTCGGTAACGGTATCCCTCGAAGGTCACGGAACCTCAAACGTTGTAATTACCCTCAACGACCAAACCTACCGTGAATATACAATCAACTTCGCGAAGAGTGAAATTGTCAACGTTACAACTCATGAATACGTAGTGCCGACAACCGCTCCGACCGAAGCGGCTACACAACCGGTTTACACCGTAAATCCGTATGAACAGCCGACCGAAGCGGCAACAACCGCTGATAATTACAATCAGTATAACAGCGTTAACGCGGGCTATTGATAATGACTTTAAACGGAATACTTATGAAGTCAATCGGCGGATTTTACTATGTCCGCTGTGACGGCAGGGATTATGAATGCAAGGCAAGGGGAAGCTTCCGCAAAAGCGGAAACTCTCCCGTTGTCGGCGACAGGGTTAAGATTTCGGTTCCGTCCGAAGGCTACTGTGCCGTCGAGGAAATCCTGCCGCGCAAAAACAAGCTCAAACGCCCCGCGCTTGCCAATATAGACACGCTTGTAATTGTGTGCTCGACAATAGACCCTCAGCCTAATCTTACGGTTATTGACAAAATGACCGCGGCGGCTGTGAACAATAACATGACTCCGGTTGTGGTTGTCTCAAAAAATGACATCGAAAACGGTGACGCCGTGGCGGAAATATACCGCAATTCGGGCATTGAGGTTTACCAGTGCTCGCCGGACGACAAGGCCGAAGCCGCGCGGCTTTTAAACTATCTGAAGGGTAAAGAGGCGGCGTTTACCGGCAACAGCGGAGTCGGAAAGTCAACGCTTTTAAACATGCTTTTTCCGTCGCTTTCCCTGCAAACAGGAAATATCAGCGAAAAACTGGGCAGGGGAAGACACACCACGCGCGTTGTTGAATTGTTTGAAATTGACGGCTGTTATGTAGCCGACACTCCGGGCTTTTCAACGGTTGATTTGCAGCGTTACGAGATGATTGACAAGGAGCAGCTTCAGTATTGCTTTCCCGAATTTGAAAAATATCTCGGTCAGTGTCAGTTTACCTCATGCGCTCACATTTGCGAAAAGGGCTGCCGCGTTTTGCGGGCTCTTTCGGACGGTGAAATCGAACCTACCCGCCACCAAAGCTATGTAACAATGTATAACGAGGTCAAGGACATCAAGCCCTGGCAGCTTAAGAAGTAATAATTATGCGCTGTGTTATTATTGCGGCTTCACCCGACGCCGATATAAATTTTATTAAATCAGCCGTTTCCCCGGACGATTTTGTAATCTGTGCCGACCGCGGCTATCATTACGCAAAGCTTGCGGGCATCAAACCGGATTTAATCATCGGCGACTTTGATTCTTATTCGGGCATACTTCCGCAGGATGTTGAAATAATGCGTCTTAACGTGCGTAAGGACGATTCCGACGCTTTTGTGTGCGCGCGTCAGGCGCTTAAACGCGGCTTTAATGAAATTGCTGTTCTCGGCGGTATGGGCGGCAGGCTCGATCACAGCTACGCAAACCTGTGTCTGCTTGAATATTTGGCAGGCAAGGGCGTAAGGGCAAGCCTTATATCTCAGGACGAAAAAATTTTTCTGCTTCAAAAGGGAGCGTACTTTTTTGACGGCTACGACGGAAAAACCTTTTCTTTGTTTCCGTTCGGCTGTTCCTCGGCGCGCGCAAGCGTACAAAACGCAGAATATCCGGTTAACGGCTTTGTTTTTGAAAGCAAAAAATCCACCGGACTTTCAAATATTTTCCGCGACGGCTGCAAAATCAGCGTCAGCTCGGGAAAGCTTCTTTTGATAATAAATTTGGCGGACGTGTAATTCCAACAAATCGACGCCGCAAAAATATAGATGTGTTGTGCAATATTAATTGTACAATGATATCAATAACAAAACTGTAATTAAAATGACACTTATAAATCTTGAAACGAATTATAAATGTGTGCTATAATTCTTTTTAGACAAATTATTTTTGATTAACGTGAAGTATATTGGAGTGATATAAACTATGTCATTGTGTATGGGATGCATGCAGGAAATCGGTGAACAAAAGGTTTGCCCGCACTGCGGCTTTGACAGCTCCGAGCAGCAGTCTGCGCCCTATCTGCCTTACGGTACGGTACTCAGCGACAGATACATAGTCGGCGCGGGAATTGACACAAACGGTGAAAGCACCCGTTACCTCTGCTTTGACAAGCAGACAGGCAATGTTTTAATTGTCTGTGAATTTTTACCTATGGGGCTTTTCAACCGTGATGAAGGTCAAACCGAGATTCGTGTAAACTATGAGGACCGTCTGGTTTACGGCAAGCTTAAGGATCAATTTGTTGAATACTACCGCATTGTGTCGGAACTCAAGGAGTTTTCGGCATTAATGGATGTTCATAATATTTTTGAAGAAAACAATACCGCTTACGTAATTGAGGAAAACGAGGATTTGATTCCGTTTGTCGAATACGTTGAGCGCAGCAGCGGCAGCCTTGAATGGGACATCGCCCGTCCGCTGTTTATGCCTGTTATATCGGCGCTTGAAGCACTCCATAAGCGCGGCGTGGGTCACTACGCCATCGCGCCCAAAAATATGTATATTACATCCTCGGGAAAGATAAAAATTTCGGGCTTTGCGTCTGAAAACGAACGTAAGCGCGGCACAGCGCTGAAGTCTCAGCTTTTCAAAGGAGCCGCGGCGCCCGAACAGTACGAGGACAATTTCCCGCTTGACGATATCACGGATATTTACGGCTTTTGCGCAACCCTTTTCTTTGCGCTTACGGGTCATCTGCCCAAGGCTGCTCCCGAACGTTTAAAGGACAGCCGCCTGCTTATGAGCACAAACACCGTAAAAAAGCTTCCTCCGCATGTTGTTTCGGCGCTTGCGAACGGCTTGCAGGTTGAGCGTGAAAACCGTATCACAGATTTTGACGAGCTGCGTTCACAGCTTTCCGTAGCCCACACCGCAAAGGCAATCCAGGATGAAATTTCACGCACCGCAAGCATGAATATTTCACGCGGTGAAGACCAGAAAAAGGGCAAAAACGGAATGTCCGGAATTTCTATATTCATTATTTCCGCGGCGGTCACAGCAGTAATCTTAAGCGTAATCGGCGTTTTTTGGTTAATGCAAAATCCGCTTTCGGGAATGTTCGGCGGCAATCAAGTTGCCACTGAGGAAGCCACAAAGGCAACCGAATGGACGGGTCCCACAATTCCCAAGCTCACAGGCATGACCTACGCAGAAGCTGAGGAAAGCGTTAAAAATAATCCGCAAATCAAGCTGATGAAAAACTATAACGACGAATACAGCGACAGCGTTGCCGAGGGCAACATCATGACTCAGTATCCCGCGCCGGGTGAAAAGATTGACCAGGAGGATACAATTTATATCAGCCTGACGGTAAGCAAGGGCAAGCAAATGCGCGAGCTCCCGAAGATTGAAGGCCTTACCGTTGACGATGCAGGTAAAGAGCTTGCGAAGCAAGGCCTGACCGCCAACCCCGAATATCAGTACAATGATAAGTACGCCGAGGGCAGAGTCATCGGTTACAAGGACGGTCAGCCGGGCGATTCGGTTGAATACGGCAAAAATATCTCTGTTCTTATCAGCAAGGGTAAGGAACAAACCGATCAAAGCAGTGAATAACAATCAGCATGAGGGCGAAAGTCCTCATGCTTTTTTCTATATATTGTAGAAATATGTAATTTAAAATGATATAATTATTTATATTAATCTTCCGGAGGTGTGTACGGTGGAATTCGGAAAGCTTTATCTTGATAAGGAAAAGGATATTATAGTTGAGCTGAGTATGGAAAAGCACCGCTTAAACTACGTGCTTCGCACTCCCAACCACGCAAAGGGCAACCTTATTATCAATTTGGCTCGGCTGTGCGGCTTAAAGCTCGGCACGGGCAGCGACGGTCTGAAAGTAATACGCGGAGAGGTTCCGTGTTATGTTGACGAACGCAACCGCGAGGTTTATGTTTTACGCCTTGCCGACACCAAGGTGGCAAATATTTATCCCGACGGCACAATTGAACGCAAGGCTTACATCCCGGCAATTTCCAAAACTCTTATGAGTCAGACAAAGGATTATTCGCTTGATATAAAGAAAACTCTGGTAAAGACATACATACGCAGGGAATACAAGTTCTGCACCGACCTCCACACTCATATGAACGCCAACCTTGACGCGGATTTGCTTATCGCGCTCGGAATTTTTCACCAAATCCGTTACCCGCTTTATTATATAAAAAAGCTAATGCTGCGTCTTACCGAGGAACAAAAGGAGGCGCTTGACGCCCGGCGTAAAATCACGGCGATTGAATATAAGGACTGCGGACTGACAGGTAAATACCTTACCCGTAAAATTGACGATAACACCTTTATCAATTTTGCGGATTTAATTGTAAACAATCCGGAAAACGCCGCATACAACATTCCGAAAATCCGCGCCTCGCTCACCATTTTGAAGGACGGACAGGCTGTGTTTACAAACCTTGAAAAGGTTTATCTTTACCGTTATGTTTTTGCAAAGGGCACGCCATGCAAAAAGCGAGTTTCAATCAGGAAATATAAATCAATTCCGGACAGCGATATAGTATCCGCCGTTGAGCAAATGCTTACGGACAGTAAAAATCCCGATTATAAAGGTAATTCGCTTTTTCAAAATAAGCTGTTGTGGATTGCTCGAAGCGCCGAAAAACGCGGTGTGAGCTATATGGAAATATCGGACACAACTCTTGTAAAGCCCGAGGCCTGCGCGGATATGCTTGGCGCGGTGCATGAAATAATGCCGAAAATCACAGCCGAAACGGGCGTTACAATCCGGTTTTTGGCGGCAATCAGGCGTATTCCTCTTACCATCATCAGGCAAAACGCGGCCGTGCATGAGGATATTCAAAGACAGATAAAGGTTATTGACGTCGTGGCCGACGACCCGTATGTTGCCGGAAGCGATATCATCGGCGAGGAAATAAACGACATTCGCGACCTCAGCCGCGTTTTGTCGGAGCTCGTTAAAATTGCCTGCCGGCACACGGGCTTTACAATCAGAATTCACGCGGGCGAAAACGACGGACTGCGCGACAATGTGGCCAACAGCCTTGCCTGTGTAAAAAACGCCCTTGGCGAAAATCAAAATATGCCTGATTTACGCATCGGCCACGGACTATATACCGCCAATTTAAACTCCGCGCGCGGAAAACAACTGATTAATGATTTGCG
>DOUO01000106.1 GCA_003520555.1 Oscillospiraceae bacterium | reverse complement strand
CTTGCCGAGATTTTTTGGGCAAGCTGACGGAATAATATTCAAGCAAGCCGTGCGCCTTGAATTGTGCGGTGTTGCCTATATAATTTCAGTATAATTTTGTCAATAAAAGTATTAACAAATCATACCTTGAGGCGCTTTTGGCTTCCTGAACGGCAATTACCGCAGTATTACCTTTTCCGCGCATTTTATTCCGTCAACCGCGGCTGATATAATACCGCCGGCGTAGCCGGCGCCCTCGCCGCACGGATAAAGCCCCTGCAATCCCGCGCTTTGCAGGGTTTCGGCGTCGCGTATAATGCGAACGGGGGAGGAGCTTCGGGTTTCAAGCCCGGTCAGCACAGCGTCGGGTTGGTCAAAGCCCTTAAGCTTTTTTCCCATCGCGCAAATTGCTTCCTTCATTGAGCCTGAAATATAATCGGGCAAAATTTCGTTCAGGTTCGCAAAGGCGTATCCCGGCAACACGCTCGGCTCAACCTCGCCCAAGTGCGAGGTTTTTCTGTTTTCCAAAAAATCCTCAACACGCTGAACCGGAGCCGCAAAGCCTTCGCCGCCGAGTTTAAAAGCCGCTTCTTCAAGCCTGCGCTGATAATACATTCCCGCAAGCGGACTGTCGCTTTCGTAGTCCCCGGGCGCGACGCCCACCAAAAGCGCGGCGTTTGAATTTGCTTCATCGCGCGCAAATTCGCTCATTCCGTTTGTGCAAAGGCGGTTTTCTTCGCTTGAGGCGTTAACAACCTTGCCGCCGGGACACATGCAAAAGGTGTAGGCGCCGCGTCCGTTTTGTGTACGCACATTCAGCTTGTAGCTTGCCGCTCCGAGTTTTTTATTGCCCGCGAATTTACCGTATTGGCTTGCGTCAATCCTTTCTCTGAGGTGTTCAATACGCGCTCCGACTGAAAACGGCTTTGGCTCAACAGGAAGGTTTTTGCCGTGTATCATCTCAAAGGTGTCACGCGCGCTGTGGCCTATCGCCAAAATTATATTGTCGGTTTCTACGCGTTCTTTCTTTCCGTTCTTTTCATATTCAGCGGCAGTTACCTTGCCGTCCTTCGTCAAAATGTCGGTAAGCCGCGCTTCAAAAATCACACTGCCGCCAAGCGAAATGATTTCCCTGCGGATGTTCTTTACCGTGATTTTAAGCTTGTCCGTGCCGATGTGCGGCTTTGCGTTGTAAAGTATTTCGTCAGGCGCGCCGTGTCTGACAAATTCCTCAAGCACCTTGCGCTGACGGCTGTCCTTTGTGCCGGTGTTCAGCTTTCCGTCGGAAAACGTACCTGCTCCGCCCTCGCCGAACTGTACGTTTGAAATTTCGTCAAGCTTTCCGCTTTTCCAAAAGCTGTTTACGTCGGCTGTACGCGAATCAACGTCTCTGCCGCGTTCAAGCACAATCGGCTTTGCTCCGCTTTGAGCCAAAATCAGCGCTGCAAACAATCCCGCGGGTCCCATTCCCACAACAACGGGAGAAGCTCCGCCGCTGTATTTTTCAAGCCTGTATTCATACGGCTTTACCAAGGCGGCGTTTTTGGCTCTTTTCAGAACCTTGTTTTCACTGACGTTAAGCTCAACGTCAACCGAGCACAAAAAGTAGATGTTGTCTTTTTTGCGCGCGTCAACCGACCGCCTGAAAAGCGACGCGGATTTTACCGCGCTTTTGTCAATTCTCAGCTCACGGCAGACCGCGCTTTTTATTGTGTTGTCGTCATAATCAAGCGGTATATGAAGGTTGTTTACTCTTATCATAGGTTTTCTCCTGCCGTAATTCCGCTTGCGAACGCAAAGTGAAGGTTAAAACCGCCGCATTCGCCGCATATATCAACTGCCTCGCCGCAGATGTACAGATTTTTGCAGATTTTGCTCTGCATATTATGTTCGTCAATTTCCTTTGCCGGTACGCCGCCCTTCGCGCACTGCGCGTTTTCAAAACCGCTCAGACCTTCAACCCTGAACGTGAATGTTTTGACGGCGTTCGCTACAGCCTTGACCGACCTGTCGTCAAGCTCTCCGCAAATCCGCGAAAAATCGCTTACGCCGCATGACTTCATCACCGCCTGCGCAAGTCTTTTCTGTAATATTCCTGTCAGCAGGTTGTCCGCGGTAAGGCGTGAAAAACGTTTTTGATTATTGCCGAGAATGTTTAATAATTCTTTATAAGAAATATCAGGCAGCAAGTCCAGTATAATTTCATCATCTTTGCGCGCGTAAAGCGAAAGGTTAAAAACGCAAATCCCCGAAAGAGCGTTGTCGGAAAACTGCACTTCGCCGGTTTCGCTTTTAATTTCCTTTCCGCCGCGCGTAAGTTTCAGCCTTGCCGCCGCTCTTATGCCCTTAAGCGACCTTGTAAGCGCGGATTTTACCGTAACCGCGCACAAAGCGGGGGAGAAGGGCACAAAACCGTGGCCTAAGTTTTTAAGATAATCCGCCGCGCTTGCGTTGCCGCCGAGCTTGGGCGAAGCCTTTGAACCGCAGGCGATAACAAGCTTTTCGCATATATACTCGTCCGTGCCTGTTATTATTTTAAAGCCGCCGCTTTTGCGTATGCTCCTAACTGTTTCTCCGCAAAAAATCTCCGCGCCCGACTCTTCGCAGTTAAAACGCAGGACGTCAAGCACCGAGCTTGCCTGCTTTGAAACGGGATAATATCTGCCTTCGCTGTCGCAAAATGTAATCAGTCCGAGCTTTTTGAAATAGCTGAGCAGCGCATCGGGGTTATACCTGTCAAAAAGCGCGCCGCATTTGTCCGCGAAGCTTCCGGTGTAAAACCGCGCCGCAACATTCTTGTTTGTAAGGTTGCACCTGCCGTTGCCGGTTGCGAGCAGCTTTTTTCCCACGCGGTCGTTTTTCTCGATTACCGCAATATTAAGTTTTGGGTTGTGTATCTTGGCGGCTGCCGCGCACATCAAGCCCGAAGCTCCTCCGCCTATAATTACCGCGTCAAATTTTTTCATAATTACTCCCGAAAATTTTTTGTAACAAAAAAGCAAGGCAGCCTAAGCTGCCTTTTGAGTTAACCCTTTGGAGCAAGCAGCGCGCTGATGCCTCCGAAAACGCCCATGCTTGCAAGTCCCATAATAATGCCGGCAATAACAACGCCGCACATAACCGCGATTACGCTTTTCTTGAAATCCATGTCCAAAAAGCTTGCGGCAAGCGTACCCGTCCACGCGCCCGTGCCGGGAAGGGGAATTCCGACAAAAAGCATTAACGCTACAAACAGACCTCTGCCTGCCTTTGCCTGAAGCTTCTGACCGCCCTTTTCACCCTTTTCAATGCACCAGGTGAAGAACTTGCCGATATATTTTTTATCCTTACCCCACATAAGAATCTTTCTTGCGAAAAAGTATATGAAAGGTACGGGCAGCATATTGCCGATAATACATACAACATATGCCCAAAACATATTCAGCTGCATGCCGACAGCTACGGGAATGGCGCCTCTGAGCTCAACAACCGGCACCATTGATATCAAAAATACTATTAAATATCCCAAAATCAACTCTCCTTAAATAAGTGCTGAAACAAAAAAAGTATAGCAGAATTTTCTACAATTTTCAATAGTGAAAATAAATCTTTACGTTAAATACAACAGAAGATAAAAAATTAGGGTTATTTTCATTGACTTTATCCATTTTTAGGCTAAAATAGATACTGTATAATACGGAGGTTTTTATGAAAAAAAGAGCTTCAAAACCGTTCACCGTAATTGTTTTTGTCCTTGCCGCGGCTGTGGTAGCGTTCGCGTTTATTCACTCGGCTATGCCGGCGGATTTGTCGGACAGCGAAAGCGAAAACGTGCTTGACTTTCTTACGTCGTTCTTAAGGGCAATCGGAATAAGCGCGGAGCTTACGGATTATATGGTGCGCAAAGCCGCGCATTTTGCGGAATACACCGCAATGGGAATGCTTTTTACAAGCTGCGCGTATTGCTTTGACCGTCCGAGATTTTACCGTTTTACACCGCATATAATGCTTGCCGGACTTTTGACAGCAGTAATTGATGAAACTATCCAGCTCGGTACTGAGGGCAGAGCCGCGCTTATTACCGATGTTTGGCTTGATTTTGCGGGAATAGTAACGGGCTACGCTGTGATGCTTGTGGTTTATATAGTTTATTTAAGGCTTAAAATACGCGGAAGTAAGGGGATTGTATGAGTAAAGAGGTACAAAGGGAAAACAAGATGGGTACCATGCCCATGACAAGGTTAATACTTTCAATGTCGCTGCCGGCAATTTTTTCAATGACTATACTTGCCATGTATAATGTTGTTGACAGCGTTTTTATCGGCAACTACGACCAACGCGGTCTTACCGCCGTTTCGCTTGCGTATCCGCTTCAGCTTTTTTTAATCGCGGCTTCCGTCGGTACGGCAATCGGCGTGAATTCGCTTGTTTCCCGTAAGCTCGGCGAAAAGGATTTTGAACACGCAAACAGCGCCGCGACCCACGGACTTGTGCTGTGCCTGTTCACTTATGTAATTTTTTTGCTGATTGGTTTGTTTGCCGTAAGGCCGTTTATGTCCGCTTTCAGCGAGGACAAGGTTGTTGCCGAATACGGAGTTCAGTATTTGACCGTTGTGCTTTGCTTTTCGGTTTTCTCAATTATTCAGGTTATGATTGAAAAAACCCTGCAATCAACCGGAAACATGATTTATCCCATGCTGTTTCAGATGTTGGGAGCCATAGTAAATATTATTTTCGACCCGCTGCTTATCTTCGGAATCGGCTTTTTCCCGGAAATGGGCGTTTTAGGCGCCGCAATCGCGACGGTGTTCGGGCAGTTCTGCGGAATGTTGTTCGCTCTGATTATTCTGTTCTTTAAAAAGCATGAGATTAAAATCAAGTTAAAAGGCTTCCGCTTTGATTGGACAGTTGTAAAAAACATCTACGCGGTCGGTTTCCCTTCTATTATTATGCAGAGCATAGGCGCAATTATGATGCTCGGCCTGAATTCAATATTCAAGGCGGCGGGTTCGGAGGTTTCCGTGCGCGTATACGGAATTTACTTCAAGCTTCAAAGCTTTGTGTTCATGCCTTGCTTTGGCTTGAATCAGGGATTAATGCCGATTATCGGCTACAACTACGGCGCAAAAAATAAAAAGCGCATGTACTCGGCTCTCAAAAACGGAATTATCATTGCCGCCGTTATTATGGCGGTAGGCACTTTATTGATGTGGCTTATTCCCGACGTGCTGATTTCTATGTTCGGCGGTGACGCTCAGCTTATGGCAAAGGGTGAGTACGCGTTCAGGATTATCAGTCTTTGCTTTATTCCGGCTGCCGCGGGCATTATTTTCACAACCATGTTCCAGGCTGTGGGAAAGGGCTTCAGAAGCCTTGTTATGTCCTTTGCGCGTCAGCTTGTTCTGGTTCTTCCGATCGCTTTTATTCTGTCCGTTACGCTCGGAGTTGATTTTGTGTGGTACGCTTTCCCGTTTGCCGAAATCTGCTCGCTTTTGCTTGCAATTGCTTTCTTTATGAATCTTGTAAGGGGCGACTTTAAAAAGCTCGACAATCCCGATTAATTTAAAATATTATCTCACCTCAACGCATATACTGCATTGAGGTGACTTTTTTGGAAGATAACAGCTTAATTACATATGATGAAAACTGGCGAAACGTATCCGAGCCCGAATATATAACCGCGGTGTCAAGCGCCGGAGCGGACAATTACAATACGGAAAACAAAAATGAGGATAAACCCGAAAAGCGTGATAAGCACAAAGACGGTGCGAAACCCTTGCTGATTACAATTCAGCTTCTGGCTTGCCTTATCGTTGCCGCGGCGGCATTTGTAATCAAAGGCGTCGGCGGAGAGCTTTACGACAATGTCCGTAATTATTATTACACCGAGCTTAACCGCGCGCTGATTTTTGACGGTAAGCACGAATTTGATTTATCCGGTCTGTTTACCGGCTCAACAGCGGATGAAGCTTAAACTGAAAAAAACCGAGCTGGAAATCTCATATATTCTTATTTGCGCCGCGGCAGTTTGCGTTATTTCGGGGATTTACAAAACCGTTGTTTATTGTGTTTTGGCGGTTGTTATTCACGAATCAGGTCATCTTGCCGCGATGAAGGCGCTTGGCTATTTCCCTAAAAGAATTAAAATCTCCTTGTTTGAAATTAACATTTCCGACTCAAACAGGCAGAACAGAACCGCGCGAGAGAACCTGATTATAATTTTTTTCGGGCCGGCGGCAAATTTTATTTGTTTTATTGCCTGTTATCTGTTATACTTAGTAGGTAAAGAAATATTCCTGCAGGCAGCGCTTACAAATTTATCTGTTTTTTGTCTGAACAGCCTGCCCGTAATCACGCTTGACGGCGGTCAGTTCCTGTACATTTTGCTCTGCAAAAAGCTTGAACCGGCTAAAGCCGCGCGTATAATCACCGTATTAACGGTAATTATTTTAATTCCGCTTGCAGCGGCAGGCTTTTTGTTGCTGCTGCGCTCCAAATACAATTTTTCGCTTCTCTTTGTAAGCGTTTACCTGTTGATGTCGCTTTTTATGAGGGAAGATAAATATTACTAACGGCCGACGGAGGTTTCTATGGTCAGCAAGGAAGTTGAAAAGCTTTTATTAAAAGTACAAAAGCCCGGACGCTATGTCGGCGGTGAGCTTAACGAGGTAATTAAGGATAAAAAGGACGTTGACGTGCGTTTTGCCTTTTGTTTTCCGGACACCTACGAGGTGGGAATGTCGCATCTCGGTATGAAAATACTCTACAGCCTGTTTAACAGCGTTGATTACATCTGGTGCGAGCGGGTTTTTGCTCCGTGGATTGATATGGAAGAGCTTATGATAAAAAATAATATTCCGCTTTACGCGCTTGAAAGCGGCGATCCCGTGTCGGATTTTGACTTCATAGGATTTACGCTTCAATATGAGCTTAGCTATACAAACATGCTCAACATGCTTAAGCTCAGCGGCATACCGATAAAATCCGCCGACCGCAAGGAACTGAAGAATATAGTTGTAGCCGGAGGCCCCAACACCTGCAATCCCGAACCGATTGCGGATTTTGCGGATTTGTTTTTCATCGGCGAGGGCGAGGAGGTTGACCTTGAGGTTATTGAGCTGTACCGCCAATGCCGTGACGAAGGAGTCGGCAAACAAGAATTTTTGCGCCGTGCCGCGCAAATCGAGGGCGTTTACGTTCCTTCGCTTTATGAAGTAAGCTACAACCGGGACGGCACCATTAAGAGCTTTGAGCCCAAAGACGGCGCGCCTGCCGTTATACACAAGCGAATTATGGGGGAGATGGATAAAAGCTATTATCCCGACAAATTTGTTGTGCCGATGATTGAAATTGTGCACGACAGAGTTGTACAGGAAATGTTCCGCGGATGTATACGCGGCTGCCGCTTTTGTCAGGCGGGCTTTATTTACCGTCCCGTGCGTGAAAAATCGGTTGAAACAATTGACGCGCAAAGTCACTTGCTGTGTGAAAATACAGGCTATGACGAGGTTTCGCTTTCATCGCTCAGCTCAAGCGATTACACCCGTATCGTTCCGCTGCTTGAAAAGCTCAACGGATGGGCAAGGGAGGAGAAGGTCAGCCTTTCACTTCCTTCGTTGCGCGTTGACGGCTTCAGCGACGACATTATGAACCGCATAAAAACCGTTCGTAAAAGCGGACTCACCTTTGCTCCCGAAGCAGGAAGCCAGCGTATGCGCGACGTAATTAATAAAAATGTTCACGAGGACGAGCTTATTGAAACATGCTCAACCGCTTTTTCGGGAGGATGGACAACCGTTAAGCTTTACTTTATGATAGGGCTTCCGACAGAAACTCTTGATGATGTTGCCGACATAGCTCATCTGGGACAGGCTGTTGTTGACGCTTATTATCAAACTCCGAACAGAGCAAAAGGAAAATCCGTAAGGGTTACGCTCAGCACCTCTTCATTTGTTCCAAAGCCCTTTACACCGTTTCAGTGGGAGCCGCAGGATACAATTCCGACCTTGCATGAAAAGCAGCGGCATCTTAAGGATTCAATAACAACTAAAAAAATTAATTATAATTATCATGACGCCGACACAAGCTTTGTTGAGGCGGTGTTCGCAAGGGGAGACCGCAAGCTTTGCAAGGCAATGGAGCTTGCGTGCGAGCGCGGTTTTCATTTTGACGGCTGGGGCGACTGCTTCAGTCTTGAAAAATGGCTTGAAATTTTTGATGATTGCGGAATTGACCCTGCGTTTTACGCCAACCGCCGCCGTTCGTTTGATGAAATACTGCCATGGGACCACATCGACTGCGGAGTTACAAAAAGCTTTTTGAAAAAAGAATGTGAAAAGGCGTATCGGAATTCCACAACTCCGCATTGCAGGCTGCAATGCAGCGGCTGCGGCGCGGCAAAATACGGAAAGGGTGTGTGCTTTGAAAAACATCAGAATATGGTTTAAAAAGGATAACGAGTGCCGTTACATTTCTCACCTTGATTTAAACCGCACAATGCTCAGAGCCCTGCATAAAAGCAGAATTCCGATTTGGCATACGGAAGGCTTTAATCCCCATCCGTTCGCAACCTTTCCGCTTCCTCTTTCGCTCGGCTTCAGGGGCGTAAACGAGTGTATGGACGTAAGGCTTGAGAATGAAAATTATTCTTTTAAAGAAATAATCGAAGGCCTTAACGCTTGCCTGCCAAACGGCCTGCGCGTTTTTGACGTAACGGAAGCCAAGATGAAAGCGGGAAAAATTGCCTACGCTTCATTTACAATGCGCATAAGCGAGCCCTCAATCTCTTCGTCAAAAATCTGCTCGGATTTAAATAATCTTTTTGCCCGGGACAAAATCGAGGTAGAAAAAAAGAGCAAAAGGGGTATGAAAACCGTAGATATAAAGCCCGGAATAAATAGCTTTGAAATTAAAGAAATGCTTGACTGCGCCGTGCTTGAGGTTACGCTCAGCGCCGGAAGCGCGGATAACGTTAATCCGAATTTATTATTGAATGCGCTGTCCGCGGTTACGGGTTATGAATATGACGCGGATATAACGCGAAACGATTTATATAATTCCGATATGGAATTATTCAGATAGGTGATATGATGTTTAAATTTACGGTAGAAAACAGTGAACTGCTTACCGAGTTCATGCAGATGTATTCCGATTATCTCAACAAATCCTACAAGTTCACAATGAATTATATAGCAAATCCGCTTTTTTCGGATTTCAAGGACAACGAAAGGCTTATATTGATTGCGATTAACAAATCCGTATATCAAAATATGTACAGCTTTATGCGCCTTACGGAAAGCAACATGCAGTACGCCGCGTTCTCTTGTCTTGAACATTCAGTAAACGCCATGAGGCTTTATTACGTGCTCTACACAAGCCCGAAGTTTATGCATGACTATATATCAACAATAAATTTTTCGCTTGCGG
>DOUO01000007.1 GCA_003520555.1 Oscillospiraceae bacterium | reverse complement strand
AGGTAACGTTGAGAATGTTTTTCAGCAGCGGATGCTTGTAACGGATATGCGACGGATTATGACGGCAGTCGATATAAGTCGGTATGCTGTCAACAGGACCGGGACGGTAAAGCGACAGAACGGCGATTAAGTCCTCGATGCAGTCGGGCTTAAGGCGCATAAGCACGTTCTTCATGCCCTGGCTTTCAAACTGGAACACGCCCTCCGTATCACCCGAGGATATCATTTTAAATACACGAGGGTCATCCTTGGGTATTTTTTCGGGATTGTAATCCGGATAATCCGCCATTATAAGCTTTTCGGCATAATCAATAACCGTAAGGTTCCTCAAGCCCAAAAAATCCATTTTCAGCAGTCCGAGCTCCTCAAGAGCTGTCATTGTGAACTGAGTGACAACGCTGTCGTCGTTTTTGGCAAGCGGCACGTAGTCGGAAACGGGCCTGTCCGTAATTACTACGCCGGCGGCGTGCATAGTAGCGTGGCGCGGCATGCCCTCAAGCTGCTTTGCCACATCTATTAAGCTGCGTATCTGCGAATCGTTTTCGTATTTGTCTCTAAGCTCTTTTTTGAGCTTTAACGCTTTGTCAATGGTTATGTTCAGCTCTGCCGGAATAAGCTTCGCGACCACGTCAACGGTGGCGTAAGGGATTGCCAGAGCGCGTCCGACGTCACGTATCGCGCCGCGCGCGGCCATTGTACCGAAGGATATAATTTGAGCCACACGGTCGGAGCCGTATTTACGCACAACATAGTCAATGACCTCTCCCCTGCGTTCCTTGCAGAAGTCGATGTCAAAATCCGGCATACTTACACGTTCCGGATTAAGGAAACGCTCAAAAATCAGATTGTACTTTATGGGGTCAATGTCCGTAATTCCTATGCAGTAGGCGCACAGCGAGCCCGCGCCCGAGCCCCTGCCGGGGCCTACGGGGATTTTGCGGCTTTTTGCGTACTGCACAAAGTCGTTAACAATGAGGTAATAATCGACAAAGCCCATTTTTGATATTACCGAAATTTCATATTCAAGCCTGTCTGTCAGGGCTTTGCCCGGCTTTTCGCCGTAGCGTTTTTTCAGCCCTTCGTAACAGCCGCGGCGGAAAAAATCAAGGTGATTTTCACCGTTAGGCACGTCAAAGCGCGGAAGCTTGCGTTCGCCGAAGGTAAAGCTTACATTACAGCGTTCGGCAATTTTATGAGTGTTTTCAATTGCCCCTTCATATTCGCCGAAAAGCGCGCGCATTTCGTCCTCGGTTTTAAGGTAAAACTCGTCGGTTTGGAACTCCATTTTATTTTCGTCCTCAACCGTTGAGCCTGTTTGAATACAGAGCAAAATTGAGTGTGTTTTGCTGTCCTCTTTTTCGGTGTAATGACTGTCGTTTGTGGCGGCAAGCCCTACGCCGATTTCACGGGCGATTTGCGCCAGGCTTGGGATAATGCGTATTTCTTCGGGAATATTGTGGTTTTGCAGTTCAATAAAAAAGTTTTCCCTGCCAAAAAGGTCGCGGTAATATTCCGCCTTTTGCTTTGCGCCGGCGTAATCATTATTAAGCAGCTTTTGCGGAATTTCGCCTGCCAGACAAGCGGACAGGCAGATTAAGCCCTCATGGTAACGCTCTAAAAGCGAGTCGTCAACGCGGGGCTTGGAATAAAAGCCTTCGGTAAAGCCGAGGGACACAAGTTTAATTAAGTTTTGATAGCCCGTTTGGTTTTCACACAGCAAAATCATATGATAATACCGCTCATAGCCGCTGTTTTTATCAAAGCGGGAACGGGGAGCAACGTAAACCTCGCAGCCAATTACGGGTTTAATGCCTTCTTTTTGACACGCGCGGTAAAAATCGATTACGCCGTACATTACGCCGTGGTCTGTAATCGCAAGCGAATCAAAGCCCTTGCGCTTTGCCGCGGCGGCAAGCTCATTTACACGCGAAGCGCCGTCAAGAAGGCTGTATTCAGTATGAACATGTAGATGGGTAAATGCCATAAGCTGTCATCCTATACTTCTGTTACAACCGCGCCGATTTCTCCGTCGCCGAAGCGCACGGTTATTTTATCGTCAACGCTGAGCTGGTTTTTGGAACTTACGGTTGAGCCGTCCTTGGTAACCGAGGCAAGTCCGCGTTCAAGCATAATTTGCGGATTATAGATATTGAGCCTTGATTTATATTCAACAAACTGCTTTTCATAATTATGGAGTATTGATTTTACTGCCGCCATAAGCTTGGTTTGACTGACGGAAAGCTTGTTTTGAAGCTTTGAATCAATAATCGCGTCGGCATATTCAAGGCGTTTATGAAGTATGTCAACCTGCTTATGAGTTTTTGTAAAAACAGAGGCGGAGGCATTATCAAGTCTTTGCCTGTAGCCCGCTAAACGCTGTCCGATTTCTTCGGCGTCAGGTACGGCAAGCTCGGCCGCCGCGGAAGGCGTAGGAGCCCTGAGATCCGACACAAAGTCGCAGATTGTAAAGTCGGTTTCGTGACCTACAGCCGAAATAACCGGGATTTTTGAACGAAAAACTGCATAGGCAAGCTGTTCGTTGTTAAACGCCCACAAATCCTCCATAGAACCTCCGCCCCTGCCGATTATAATTACGTCGCACAGGGAATAACGGTTCAGAAGCTCCAGCGCGTTAATCATCTGCGGCGCAGCCGTTTCCCCTTGTACAAGTACGGGACAAATGATGATTTTTATACTCGGGTAACGGCGCGAAAGAACATTGCGGATATCCTGAACAGCGGCGCCTGAAGGCGAAGTTATTACCCCGATAACCTTCGGGTACTGCGGAATCGGTTTTTTATGCTTTGAGTCAAAAAGACCTTTTTCATCAAGCGTTCGCTTTAGCTGCTCAAACGCCATAGCAAGCGCGCCTGAGCCCTGAGGCTGCATATCCTCGACAATAATTTGATATTTACCGCTTGGCTCGTAAACAGAAACCCTGCCGCGACAAATTACCTTCATTCCGTTTTCGGGTTTAAACACAAGTCTGCGCGCGTTGCCCGCAAACATCACCGCGCTGACAACTGATTTTTCATCCTTGAGCGAAAAATAAACATGTCCGCTTTGATACCTTGGGGCAAGGTTTGATATTTCCGCTTCCACAAAAACCGTTTGCAAGACCGAGTCGTTTTCCAGTATTGATTTTATGTAAAAATTCAGCTGAGAGACGCTGAGTACCCTCGGCTTTGAAAATTTAGGTGTGTACATTGTTTCGCTTCCTGTAACACAAATACGCTATGCCCGCGGCGTTGTCGGCTGAATATACCGGCTCGGCAAAGGCTGCGTTGTATTTTTCTGTAAAAGAATTTTTAATTATGGTGTTTGACATAACTCCGCCTGCGTACACAAGCGGCAGATTTCCGTATTTTTCAAGCAAAGCCCGAGTCATTTTATCAAGTGTTTTGCGGATATATTCAAGGCAAAATGCCGCGACGTAATTTTCACTTTTGCCCTGTCTTATCAGGCTTTGACACAGATTTTCCACTCCGCTTAAACAGCAGTCCGCGCCCTTTAAGGTTGGAACCGCTTTTATAATTTCGGTATTTTTAAGCGCAAGCTTTTCAAGTTCGGCTCCGCAGGGGAATTTGAGTCCGAGCATAAGCCCTACTCTGTCAACAGCCTGTCCGGCGTTTAAATCAAGGGTTTTTGCGACTTCCTTTAAATCAAATCCGCTGCCGAAGCCCCTTGCAAGCACTGCTTCGGTTGTGCCGCCGCTTACGTGAAAGGCGATAAATTCGCGTTCAAAAAGCTCTGTCCGTTCCGCGCTGAAAAGCGCGGCCGAAATATGACCTTCCTGATGTGAAAATTCATACAAAGGAAGCTTAAGCGCGGCTGATATAATTTTTGCCGTGTTCTGTCCAACGGTGAAACACGGCATGTAAGAGCCGCTTACGGGACGCGGACGCGTTGAAACGCCCACGGCGGCAATTTTACTTGTATCAACGTCTTTAACCAACGCCGAAAAAAGCTCGTGAAGCTGAGCTGTGTGATGAAAAACCGCGTCGCTTTGCCTTAATCCGAGCCTGCCTTCGCGCACCGGCAAAAGCCGTTTTTGCTGAGTCATCAGCCCGGTTTCACTGTCATAAAGCGCGGTTGAGGTGGTATAGTTTGACGTATCTATTCCCAAATACAGCATATCAGTTTTCCCGAGGTTCGGCATCGCGGCTGCGCAGGTACGAACCTAAGATTCCGTTGATAAAACGGTATTCGTCAATTGTATATTTCTTGGCAAGCTCAACGGCTTCGTTTACGCTTACTTTGTCGGGAACATTATCAAGATATTTTATTTCATAAAACGCGAGGCGCAGGATTGCGAGCGACGGTCTGGAAATTCTGCTGAGCGTCCAGCCGCTTTTTAAAAACTTGCTGATTTCGGCGTCGATTTCATCCTGCTTTGCCTCAATACCGGTGACAACAGCCTGAGCATAGCCGCACACTCCGCCGACAAAAACCTCGGAGTTATCCTCAATTGTGGCTTCAAGAGGTTCGTCGTCAAAGGACTTTGAGAACAGCAGCATAAACGCCTGCTCACGCGCTTCGCTTCTTGTTAATTCCGTTTGTTTTTCTTCACACATATTATACCGACCTCACATAATTATTCACGGTAATTATATCATACGGCATAAATCTTGTAAAGTCTTTTAATCAGGGTTATCGCCGATTGTATGTTTACGGTTATTAA
>DOUO01000029.1:3242-3497 GCA_003520555.1 Oscillospiraceae bacterium | reverse complement strand
CCCTCTACCGAAATCACGGAATTTGCCGCGAAATACGATGAAATATACTGCGAATGGGCGCCTAATGAAAAGGTCGCGACGGAAGTCGCGTTCGGCGCGTCGCTTCGCGGAGTACGCAGCGCGTGCGCGATGAAGCACGTCGGCTTAAACGTAGCCGCCGACCCGTTGTTCACGCTTTCATACACGGGCGTAAACGGAGGCATGGTTATTTTTGTAGCCGACGACCCCGCAATGCACTCCTCGCAGAACGAGCAG
>DOUO01000029.1:2180-3196 GCA_003520555.1 Oscillospiraceae bacterium | reverse complement strand
TCGCAGAACGAGCAGGATTCGCGCCACTACGCAATAGCCGCCAAGGTTCCCATGCTTGAGCCCGCCGATTCCGCGGAGGCAAAGCAGTTTGTAAAGGCGGCGTTTGAAATTTCCGAGGAGTTCGACACTCCCGTAATCGTGCGCATGTGCACACGAATCGCTCATTCTCAGGCTTCGGTTGAGCTTGAGGAAAGGGTTGAGCGCGTGCTTCCGGCTTACGAAAAAAATCCCCAAAAATACATCATGGCGCCCGCAAACGCAATCCGCCGCCATCCGTTTGTTGAGGAACGCACCGCAAAGCTTGCGGCGCTTGGCGAAACAAGCCCCCTTAACCGCGTTGAGTTCGGCGGAACGGAAATCGGCATCATCTGCTCGGGCACCTGCTATCAGTACGTAAAGGAAGTGTTCGGCGACAGCGCGTCCGTGCTTAAGCTCGGCATTGTTAATCCGCTGCCCACCGAAATCATCAAAGACTTTGCCTCAAAGGTTGACAAGCTCTATGTTGTTGAGGAGCTTGACGGTATCATTGAAGGTCACTTAAACTCAATCGGAGTTCCGTGCGTGGGCAAGGAAATGTTTTCGCCCATCGGAGAATATAACCAAACCACAATCCGCGCGGCGTTCGGACTTGAACAGCCCGAAAACGTAACGCTTGAAACCGCGGTTCCCGTTCGTCCGCCCGTAATGTGCGCGGGCTGTCCGCACAGAGGACTTTTCTACACCCTCGCAAAGCACAAAATCACCTGCCTGGGCGACATCGGCTGTTACACCCTCGGCTCAGCCGCTCCGCTGTTCGCGCTTGATTCAACCCTGTGCATGGGCGCTTCCGTTTCCGGACTTCACGGCTTTAATAAGGCGGGCGGAGAGGCAAGCGAAAAGAATACTGTTTGCGTTATCGGCGACTCAACCTTCATGCATTCGGGCATGACAGGCCTTGTAAACGTTGCTTACAACGGCTCAAACTCAACCGTTATCATTCTTGATAACTCAATCACCGGTATGACAGGTCATCAGCA
>DOUO01000029.1:0-2080 GCA_003520555.1 Oscillospiraceae bacterium | reverse complement strand
CCCGCGCTTGCGGTAAACCTTGAGGCATTGTGCCGTTCAATCGGCATTGAGCGCGTAAGGGTTGTTGACCCCTACAACCTAAAGGAATGTGAGGAAGCAATTTTAGAGGAGCTTAAGGCTGAGGAGCCAAGCGTAATCATTTCGCGCAGACCCTGCATGCTGCTCAAGTATGTTAAGGCAAAGCCGCCCGTTAAGGTAAACACGGACAAATGTGTGGGCTGCCGCCAATGCATGAAGCTCGGCTGCCCCGCAATCAGCATAAAGGACAAGAAGGCTCGCGTTGACTTTACTCAGTGCGTGGGCTGCGACGTCTGCACACAGCTTTGTAAATTTGACGCAATCGAGAAAGGAGACAGATAACATGGATACAAAAAATGTAATGATTGTCGGCGTCGGCGGTCAGGGAAGTCTCCTTGCGAGCAAGCTTTTGGGCGCGCTTTTGGTTCAGGAGGGCTACGACGTAAAGGTAAGCGAGGTTCACGGAATGAGCCAGCGCGGAGGTTCGGTTGTCACCTACGTCCGCTTCGGCAGCAAGGTTTATTCGCCCGTTATTTCCAAGGGCGAAGCCGACTATATTATTTCGTTTGAAAAAATCGAGGCGGCGCGTTATGCCGAAAACCTCAGAAAAGACGGCAAAATCATCGTAAATTCACAGATGATTGACCCTATGCCCGTAATCACCG
This sequence comes from Oscillospiraceae bacterium, assembly GCA_003520555.1. Lineage (GTDB taxonomy): Bacteria > Bacillota > Clostridia > Oscillospirales > Acutalibacteraceae > Ruminococcoides. The sequence continues at coordinate 1,397 of DOUO01000029.1, read as the reverse complement.
GCGCGGCAAAGTATCCCGAAGGCGTGCTTGACGAGCTCAGGGCAAAGGGCGTGTTTGTTGACGAAATCGACGCGCTTTCGCTTGCGCAGCAGGCAGGCAACGCCAAGAGCGTAAACATCGTCCTCATGGGCAGACTTGCCAAGCATTTCCACATTGAAAAGGAAAAGTGGATTGAGGCTGTTAAAAACACCGTTAAGCCTCAGTTTGTTGATGTAAATTTAAAGGCTTTTGAGCTTGGGTATAATTATTGATAACTATTGCGCCGCCAAACCGGGCGGCGCGTCAGTCAGACTCTTGGGTATATTAAATATAGAGGAATAAAAAACAAAGGAGTGATTACCCATGGGCAGATATTTTCAGCCCGAAATTGAGACTGCCTCACATGAGGAAATTCTGAAAATTCAGAACGAAAAAATTGTGAAGCAGGTTAAGCACGTGTATGAAAACGTGCCGTATTACCGTGATTTGATGGACAAAAAGGGCGTTAAGCCCGAGGACATCAAAAGCGTAGACGACATCAAAAAGCTGCCGTTTTTGTCAAAGGCGGACCTGCGCGAGGCATATCCCTACGGACTTCTTGCCGTAGATTTAAAGGACTGCGTGCGCATTCAGTCAACCTCCGGCACAACAGGCAAGCGCGTTGTAGCGTTTTACACTCAGCACGACGTTGACCTTTGGGAGGACTGCACCGCAAGGGCAATTGTTGCCGCGGGCGGCACCGAGGAGGACGTTTGCCAGGTTTGCTACGGATACGGACTGTTCACCGGCGGCGCCGGACTTCACGGCGGTTCGCACAAGGTGGGCTGCCTTACGCTTCCCATGTCGTCGGGCAACACGGAACGTCAAATCCAGTTTATGATGGATTTGGGCTCGACAATTCTTTGCTGCACGCCTTCCTACGCGGCGTACATAGGCGAAACCCTTGCCGAACACGGCTACAAGCCCGAGGACAACAAGCTCAAGGCAGGCATATTCGGAGCGGAGCCGTGGACTGAGGAAATGCGTCAAAACATTGAAAAGAGCCTTGGCATAAAGGCTTACGATATCTACGGCCTCACCGAAACCAGCGGCCCCGGCGTCGCGTTTGAATGCTGCGAGCAAAACGGCATGCACATCAACGAGGATCATTTTTACGCCGAAATCATTGATCCCGACACAGGCGAGGTGCTGCCGGAGGGCAGCAAGGGCGAGCTTGTTTTCACCGCTCTTGACAAGGAAGCGTTTCCGCTTCTGCGTTACAGAACGCGCGATATCTGCGTGCTCAGACGTGAAAAATGCTCCTGCGGCAGAACTCACATCAAGATGAGCAAGCCCATGGGCAGAAGCGACGATATGATGATTATCCGCGGCGTAAACGTTTTCCCGAGCCAGATTGAAACCGTGCTTCTCAACGAGGG
>DOUO01000158.1 GCA_003520555.1 Oscillospiraceae bacterium | reverse complement strand
GCCGAAGAAGGCTTCCCGGCTTATCTTCCTTCAAGACTTGCGGAGTTTTACGAACGCGGCGGACGCGCCGATGTTTTAAGCGGAGGAGAGGGCAGCGTTACTCTTATCGGCGCTGTTTCACCTCAGGGTTCAGACTTTTCCGAGCCTGTTACACAAAACACCAAGCGTTTTACGCGCGTTTTCTGGGCGCTTGACAAGGCGCTTGCGTACGCAAGACATTATCCCGCTATAAACTGGATTGACAGCTACAGCGAATATTTTAATGACCTCGACCCGTGGTTCAGAGAAAACCTCGGCGATGAATTTGTGGAATACAGAAATCGCATAAGCGCGCTTTTGCAGGAAGAAAGCTCGCTTATGGAAATTGTAAAGCTTATCGGCTCCGATGTTTTACCCGACGACCAAAAGCTGGTTATTGAAACCGCAAGGGCAATACGCGTCGGTTTCCTTCAGCAAAACGCTTTCCACGCGGAAGATACCTACGTACCGCTTGAAAAGCAAAAGCTGATGATGAAGGTAATCCTTCACCTTCATGAAAAGGCAAAAGAAGTCGTAGCGCGTGAAATACCAATCTCCAAAATTACTGAGCTCGGACTTTTTGACAAGCTTACAAAAATGAAATACGATATTCCCAACAACCGTCTTGAAATGTTTGCCGATTATTTAAAAGAAATCGACGAAAAGCTCGGAGAATTACTTAATTAAGGAGGGAACGCACTGTGATTATTGATTATGTTGGCGTAAAAGAAATCAACGGCTCACTGATAGTAATGGACGGCGTTAAGGGCGTTTCCAACGAAGAAATTGTTGATATCAAGCTTGAAAACGGTTCGGTACGCCAGGGACGTGTTGTGCAGATTGAAGGTGAAAAAATTGTTGTCCAGGTTTTTGAGGGCACAAGAAGAATAAGCCTTAAAAACACAAGGACGCATCTTACCGGTCATCCAATGGAAATGCCACTTTCTCCTGAAATTATCGGCAGAGTACTTGACGGCGCGGGCAGACCTATTGACGGCTTGGGCGATATTTTCCCGGTAAAAAGAGAAAACATCAACGGAACGCCTATCAACCCGGTTTCAAGAGTATATCCGAGGAACTATATAAACACGGGCATATCGACGATTGATACGCTTATGACTCTTATCCGCGGTCAAAAGCTCCCGATTTTTTCGGGTTCCGGTATGACTCATAACGACCTGGCGGTTCAAATTGTACGTCAGGCAAAAATCAGCGGAGCTGACAGCTCAAACTTCGGCGTAGTGTTTGCCGCTATGGGCGTTCAAAAGGACGTCGCTGAATACTTCCGCAAAAGCTTTGAGGAAAGCGGCGTGCTTTCAAGGGTTGTTATGCTGTTAAATCTTTCCAACGACCCGATTATTGAACGTACACTCACACCTCGCTGCGCTCTAACAATCGCCGAATATTTAGCTTTTGAGCTTGATATGCACATTTTGTTAATTATGACTGATATGACATCTTACGCGGAAGCTCTGCGTGAGTTTTCGTCCTCAAAGGGTGAAATTCCCGGCAGAAAGGGTTATCCCGGATATCTTTATTCCGACCTTGCTTCACTTTATGAACGCGCGGGTATGATTAAAGGTCATTCGGGTTCTGTTACTCAGATTCCAATCCTTACAATGCCTAACGACGACATTACTCATCCGATTCCCGACCTGACCGGTTACATCACCGAAGGACAGATTGTTCTTGACCGCACATTGCAGGGACAGGGTATTTATCCGCCGGTAAGCGTTTTGCCTTCACTCTCACGTCTGATGAAAGACGGTATAGGCGACGGCTACACCAGAAGCGACCATCAGTCGCTTGCTAACCAGCTGTTTGCTTCCTACGCAAAGGTAATTGACGCAAGAGCGCTTGCTTCCGTTATCGGTGAGGAGGAGCTTTCGCCGATAGATAAAAAATACATCGAATTCGGCAAACTGTTTGAGTCCCGGTTTGTAAATCAGGGCTTTACCGAGAACAGAAGCATTGAGCAAAGTCTTGATTTGGGTTGGGAGCTTTTATCAACACTTCCCAGAACAGAGCTTGACCGTGTTGACGACGCGGTGCTTGACATTTATTACAAGGGCTAAGAAGGTGTCGTAATGGCTGTACAGGCAGTACCCACCAAGGGTAATTTAATGAATACCAAAAAGTCTTTGGCTCTTGCCAAAAACGGCTATGAGCTTCTTGACCGCAAACGAAACATTTTAATTCGCGAAATGATGACGCTTATTGACCACGCAAACGCAATCCAGGAAAAAATTGACACAGCGTATGAGGAAGCGTATTTCGCTTTGCAAACAGCCAATATCTCTAACGGCTTTTGTGAAGATATTTCAAACGCGGTACCCATTGAGGACGGTCTGAGGCTTGATTCGCGAAGCGTAATGGGAGTTGAAATTCCGATTCTGACTATGGATGAAGGCGAACATTATAATTATCTTCACTACGGCACAAGAACAACAAACGCCGCTGTTGATAAGGCTTTCATACTTTTCACAAGGGTTAAGGAGCTTACTGTTGAGCTTGCTGAAATAGAAAACAGCGTTTACCGTCTTGCGGATTCTATAAAAAAGACTCAAAAACGCGCAAACGCGCTGAAAAACATTATGATACCCCGTTTTGAGGAAACCGTAAAGTTTATTTCCGACGCTCTTGATGAAAAGGACAGAGAGGAGTTCAGCCGCCTTAAGGTTATCAAACGCAAGAAACTCAGAGAAAGCGAATAAATAATAAGTCCTTCCGTTACGGAGGGGCTTTTTGTTCGTGACAAATCGGATATTCTGATATATAATAAATAGGATAGGGAGGACTAATATGAAAATTATTCACGCAAAGCCCGAAGATTTAGATACGGTTTATGAAATTGAAAGTATTTCGTTTCCGGAAACGGAAGCTGCTAAAAAAAGTGAAATAGAAGATCGCCTGAAGCGTAATCCGGATTATTTTTGGATGTGTGAGGAAAACGGCGCAGTTTCGGCATTTATACACGGTTATCCCACAAACGAAAGCAATTTGTGCGACGATATGTTTCATAACTTTAAATATTATGATGAAAGCGGGGCATGGCTTATGCTCATTTCTGTAGCTACGCTTCCTTCATACCGTAAAAAGGGCTGTGCTTCGCTTGTAATGGACGCTGTTATTGACGACAGTCGAAAAGACGGAAGAAAGGGTATAGTGCTTACATGCAAGGAGGCGTTGATTCCTTTTTATTCAAAATTCGGTTTCAGTAATGAAGGCGTATCCGCTTCAACACACGGCGGAGCGGTATGGTATCAAATGAGGTTGATTTTTTAACGGAGTTAATATGCTTAACAAAAACTTTTATGTAAACGAAAACGGCGCGAGTATTCATTGCAAAATTTATTATAACGATTTAAAGAAGCTCAACAGCATTGTTCTTTACGGTCACGGCTTCGGAGGTCACAAGGATAACAAGGCGGCGGAGCGATTTGCCGTAAAAGCGACTTCAAAGCATAAAAACTCGGGTGTTGTTACCTTCAATCTTCCGTGTCACGGCGATGATGTACGCAAAACCCTTATTTTAAGCGACTGCAATGACTATATCAAGCTTGTTCTTGAGCATATAAAAACAAAGCTCGGAGTTAAGAATATTTACGGTTACGCAACAAGCTTCGGCGGTTATTTGTACTTAAAATATATTGCCGAAAACGGAAATCCCTTCAAAAAGCTTGTTCTCAGGTGTCCTGCGATAAACATGTACGGTGTAATCAATTCATCAATAATGTCTGACTCCGACCGAAAGCTGCTGGCGCATAATAAGCCCGTCAGCGTAGGCTTTGACAAGAAAATAAAGATAAACAGTCAGTTTTTGAAGGACTTAAAAAATTCTGATATTAATAAATACGATTATTCCGATTATTGTGACGATATTTTAATCATGCACGGAACAAAGGATGAAATTGTGCCGATTGAAGCCTCGGCGGAATTTGCCGAAAACAATTTTCTTGAGTTTGCCGCAGTCGAAAACGCCGACCACCGTTTTACCGATCCGCTGATAATGGATAACACAATCAGAGATATTTTGAATTTTTTGAATTTGTAAAGTGATTTGATATGAATTATACATACATCTTAAAATGCTCTGACGGCACTCTTTACTGCGGCTGGACAAATAATCTTGAAAAACGTTTGAAATCGCATAATGACGGTGTCGGTTCTAAGTATACGCGTTCGCGCTTGCCTGCGGAGCTTGTGTATTTTGAAAAATATAAAACAAAACAGGAAGCAATGAGCAGAGAATTTAAAATCAAAAAGCTTTCTCGCGCGGAAAAAGAAAATCTGATAAACGGTAAAATAAATCAAAACTCTTGACATCTGCGTTATTCAAGTATATAATATGTTTACGGGAGCTTGTATTACAGGCTGAGAGGAAGGTGTGACCTTCGACCGCACCTGATTTGGATAATGCCAACGTAGGGAGCTAATAACAACTTTTGAGCGGTGTGCCAAATCGGCATACCGTTTTATTTTTCGGGGAGGTTTTTACATGGTTACCGTTAACGGAAGCCCGGTCAATATTGACGGACAAACAGTTGAGCAGTTTATTAAAAGCTCTGACTTCAATCCGCTTTTCATCGCTGTTGAGTTAAATGAGGATATTGTGCCTAAGACTGAGTATTCATCAATAATCCTTAAGGACGGCGATGTTCTTGAGGTTGTCAGCTTTGTAGGAGGCGGCTGATGATACCTTCCAAAGAACAAATGGTATCCGCCTATGAAGCAAGGCACGGCAAAAAGCTGCAACAAAAGCTTTCATCCTCTACAGTTGCCGTTTGCGGTTTGGGCGGACTCGGCTCAAATATTTCCATAGCGCTTTCGCGGGCGGGAATAGGCAGGCTGATTTTAATTGATTTTGATAAGGTTGATATATCAAACCTTCACCGCCAGCAGTATAAGGTTTCGCAAATCGGCATGTTAAAAACAGAGGCATTAAGCTTAAATTTGAGCGAAATTTCACCGTATACCGTCCTTGAAAAACACGCCGTAAAAATCACCGAGCAAAATGCTTTTGAGCTGCTGAAAAACGCGGATGTTATTTGTGAAGCGTTTGACAATCCTCAGGCTAAGGCAATGCTCGCAAACCTTGTGCTTGAAAAGCTGCCTGAAAAATATTACGTGGCGGCGTCGGGAATGGCAGGAATAGACAGCACAAATAACATTATTACCAAACGCATATCAAAACGATTTTATCTCTGCGGCGACGGCGTAAGCGAAGTTAAGGCAGGCGAAGGTCTGTTTGCGGCGCGCGTTATGGCGTGCGCGGCTCATCAGGCTCACACGGTAATCCGTATCCTTGCAGGATATTTTGACGTATAGAAAGAAGGAAATAAAATGAATGATGACAAACTGAATGATGACAAACTTATTATCAGAGGTCATGAATTTAACTCAAGGTTTATATTAGGCTCCGGCAAGTATTCACTAAACTTAATTGAAGCCGCGGTAAAATACGCGGGAGCGGAAATAATTACGCTTGCAGTACGCCGCGCGAACACCAAGGACGATGAGAATATTCTTGACTTTATTCCGGAAAATATCACTCTGCTGCCCAATACCAGCGGAGCAAGAAACGCAAAGGAAGCCGTCAGGATTGCCCGTCTTGCGCGTGAACTCGGCTGCGGAAATTTTGTAAAGGTTGAAATCATGCGCGACACAAAATATCTTTTGCCCGACAACGCCGAAACCGTTAAAGCGACCGAAATACTTGCTAACGACGGTTTTGTTGTTATGCCGTATATGTATCCGGATTTAAACATTGCGCGTGATTTGGTTAACGCAGGCGCGGCAACCATAATGCCGCTTGCTTCTCCGATAGGCTCTAACAAAGGGCTTGCAACAAAAGAGTTTATTCAAATTCTTATTGATGAAATTGACCTTCCTGTTATTGTTGACGCCGGAATCGGCAAGCCTTCGCAGGCCTGCGAAGCAATGGAAATGGGCGCAGCGGCTATTATGGCCAACACTGCGCTTGCTACTGCCGGCGATTTGCCGCTAATGGCTGACGCGTTTAAGCACGCTATTGAAGCAGGCAGAAAAGCATATCTTTCCGGACTCGGCAGAGTGCTTACACGCGGAGCGTCAGCTTCAGACCCCTTAACAGGATTTTTGCGTAACTAAGGTGTAACAATGGAAAATCAGTATTTTATAGATTCGGACATGCTCTCGCCGTCCGCACTTGAAAAAAAGCATAATCTTGAAAACAACCCTTCATGCCGTACAAACCATATGGAATACATGAAAGGTATGGAAATTATCGAATCCGATATTTGTAAAAATGTTCTTTCAAATATTAACGATTACGATTATACAAAATACACCGCCAAAGATGTTGCCGCTGCCTTGGAACATGATACTTGTTCCGTTGAAGATTTTAAGGCGTTGCTTTCTCCTGCGGCGGAACCGTTCTTAGAACAAATCGCGCAAAAGGCACGGCTTGAAACAGGTAAGCATTTCGGTAATACAGTTTATCTTTTCACCCCTCTTTATATTGCCAATTATTGCGAAAATTACTGCGTTTACTGCGGCTTCAACTGTTATAATAAAATTAACCGCATGAAGCTTAACTACGAGCAAATTGAGCGTGAAATGAAGATTATCGCAGAAAGCGGCATGGAAGAAATCCTTATTCTTACCGGTGAAAGCAGAAACATGAGCAGTGTTGAATATATCGGTGAAGCCTGCAAGCTTGCGCGAAAGTATTTTCGCATGGTCGGTCTTGAAATATATCCGGTGAACACAGACGAATATCGCTATCTTCATGAATGCGGTGCCGATTATGTAACGGTATTTCAGGAAACTTATGATACCGATAAATACGAAACTCTGCATCTTGCCGGGCATAAAAGGGTGTGGCCTTACCGCTTTGACGCCCAGGAACGCGCTCTTATGGGCGGAATGAGGGGAGTTGCGTTTTCAGCTCTCCTGGGTCTTTCGGATTTCAGAAAGGACGCGCTTGCCACTGGACTTCACGCATATTACATTCAGCGCAAATATCCTTATGCCGAAATTTCTCTTTCCTGTCCGCGCTTACGTCCGATTATCAATAATGATAAAATCAGTCCGCTTGACGTTCATGAAACACAGCTATGTCAAATAATTTGCGCTTATCGTTTATTCCTGCCGTTTGCCGGAATTACCGTTTCTTCGCGTGAAAGCGCAGAATTCAGGAACGGTATCGTCAAAATTGCCGCTACAAAAATCTCCGCGGGAGTTTCAACGGGAATAGGCGACCATGAAAGCAAGTACAGCGGTAAAAAATCCGAAAGCAGACAGGGAGACGAGCAGTTTGAAATAGATGACAGCCGCAGCCTTGACAAGATGTACACCGATATTTCAAATGAAGGCTTACAGCCTGTATTAAACGATTATTTATATGTATGACTTTGTATGTATAACCAACCGCTCGCTCTGCAAAGACGATTATTTTGAAAGAATAAAGCGTATTGCTTTTTCAAAGCCTTCGGCAATTATACTTCGTGAAAAAGATTTATCGGAAAACGAGTACATACTGCTTGCGCAAAAGGTAATTGAGATTTGCGAAAACAATTCAAGACTGATTTTACATAATTATGTAAACGCCGCTGTGAAACTTAATTTTAAATCAATTCATCTTCCGATGCATGTGTTAAAACAGCTTAACGAAGGGCAAAGAGGTTATTTTACAATCCTCGGTGCTTCCTGCCATTCCGTAAAAGACGCCGTGGAAGCGCAAAGCCTTGGCTGCACCTACATTACCGCAAGCAATATTTACGAAACAGATTGTAAAAAAGGATTGAAAGGGAAGGGGCTTGCGTTTCTTTCGGAGGTTTGTGAAGCTGTGTCAATTCCTGTTTACGCGCTGGGCGGTATAACGCCGGAAAACTATCATGACGTAATTAAAGCAGGCGCAAAAGGAGCGTGTGTCATGAGCGGAATCATGACCGTTGATAATCCAAATAAATATATAATAAAATTCGGAGCAAAAAATGAAATTTAACACTGAAATGCTGCTTTTGTACGCTGTTACCGACAGAAACGGAACGGACAGCAATACGTTATACAATCAAATAAAACTTGCGCTTGACGGCGGTGTTACCATGGTTCAGCTCAGAGAAAAGGAGCTGGATGAAGAAAGCTTCTTTACCGAAGCTGTGAAAATTAAAGAGCTTTGTCACAGCTATGATGTTCCGCTTGTAATTAACGATAACTTAAACGTTGCTCTCAGAAGCGGCGCTGACGGCATACATGTCGGCATAGAGGACATGGCTGTAAGCGAAATACGAAAAAGGACAGACAAAGACTTCATTATCGGCGCAACAGCAAAAAGCGTCCGGCAAGCGAAAAACGCGGAAGCGCAGGGCGCGGATTACCTTGGAATCGGCGCGATTTTCCCTTCGCCGACAAAACAAAGCGCAATAAGAATTACAAATGAAGATTTATCCGCCATTGCTTCATCGGTTAATATTCCGTCGGTTGCAATCGGAGGCATAAATCTTAAAAACATTGATGAAATAAAATGTAATAAAATCAGCGGTGTTGCGGTTGTTTCCGCAATTTTCTCAGCTGATGATATAAAAACGGCAACCGCTGCGCTTAAAGAAAAGGCAAAAGCGATTGTTGATTAAACTGTAAGCGGCAAACCGGGGGCACCACTCTTTGTCGCTCAATAAAAATAATGCGAAAGAGGAATAAAAATGAGAACAGCATTATCAATCGCAGGCAGTGATTCCTGCGGAGGCGCCGGTATTCAGGCAGATATTAAAACAATGACCATGAACGGTGTTTATGCAATGAGCGCGGTAACGGCTCTGACAGCGCAGAACACAACCGGCGTAACAGGTATTATGGAGTCATCTCCGGAATTTTTACAAAAGCAAATTGACGCGGTATTTACTGATATTTTTCCGGACGCGGTAAAAATCGGTATGGTTTCAAGTTCGGCGCTAATCTGCGTAATAGCGGAAAGACTTAATCATTACAACGCAAAAAACATTGTTGTCGATCCCGTCATGGTCGCCACAAGCGAAGCAAGGTTAATGCAGACGGAAGCCGTTTCAACGCTTGAAACAAAGCTTTTACCGCTTGCCGCGGTAGTTACACCGAATATCCCCGAGGCTGAAATATTGTCGGGAGTATCAGTTAAAACTGCCGGCGATATGCAAACGGCAGCAAGGATAATCGGCGAAAAATTCGGCTGCGCTGTTTTGATAAAAGGAGGCCACAGCGTAAACGACGCCAACGACTTGCTGTATTCAAACGGAGATTTAAAATGGTTTGAGGGCAAAAGAATCGACAATTCCAACACACATGGGACAGGCTGCACGCTTTCAAGCGCCATAGCTTCAAATCTTGCAAAGGGATTTACGCTTGAAGCCTCCGTGCAAAGGGCAAAGGATTATATTTCCGGAGCGCTTTCCGCTATGCTTAACTTAGGTAGGGGAAGCGGGCCTATGAACCACGCATTTGATTTAAACGGCAAATATGCCGAAACAAATATCTGACTGAAAGGAAGTTTTTAAAATGATGGAATACAAAACTCAAATGGAAGCCGCAAAAAAGGGAATAATTACTCCCGAAATGAAAATTGTTGCAGAAAAGGAATACTTAGAACCTGAAATTATTCGTGAAAAGGTAGCCTCGGGCGTTGTAGCAATACCATGCAACATAAATCATAAAAACATTTCACCCGAAGGTATCGGAATGGGTTTGCGTACAAAAATCAACGTTAACCTCGGCATATCCGGCGACTGTAAGGATTATACGGTGGAAATGCAGAAGGTTGATATGGCTCTTAAATTCGGCGCTGAGGCGATTATGGACTTAAGTAATTACGGCAAGACTAACACATTTCGTCGTGAGCTTATTGACAAATCTCCGGCAATGATCGGAACTGTTCCGATGTATGACGCAATCGGATATCTTGAAAAGGATTTGCTTGATATCACAGCTCAGGATTTTCTTAAGGTTGTTCGCGCCCATGCGGAAGAAGGCGTTGACTTTATGACAATACACGCGGGTATCAACCGCAGAGCGGTTGAAGCTTTTATGCGTGACAAGCGGAAGATGAACATTGTATCACGCGGAGGCTCGCTGCTTTTTGCGTGGATGATGATGACAGGCAACGAAAACCCGTTTTATGAATTTTATGATGATGTACTTGAAATATTGCGTGAGTTTGATGTCACAATCAGCCTTGGCGACGCCTTAAGACCGGGATGTATTGACGACAGCACCGACGCGGGTCAGATTTCCGAGCTGATTGAGCTTGGTGCGCTTACCGAAAGAGCCTGGGCTAAGGATGTTCAGGTAATGG
>DOUO01000184.1:2640-4927 GCA_003520555.1 Oscillospiraceae bacterium | reverse complement strand
TTCATGCGCGTCTGATAAGCCTCCAAATGCACTTTGTCACTGAGGTCCTCCTCCGTCATCAGTTCGATTGCGACGCGGATGGTCTGTATCTTATCCTGCAGATTCTTTTCAACAACCTGTTCACGCCGTCCGGCAAGCTCATCCAAATAGAGCAGACTGACCGAGCGAACGGCTTCTTCTGTGTCTCTTTTGGCGTTATAGCCCATCCATACGGTACCCAGCACAAGAATTACTGCAAGGATGATGCTTCCGACCACGGCGATTGTTGCCGTGCGATTACTTTTAACCTGCTTCACCATAGCTTCACACCGATTCCTTCAAACTGATGATAATAGTTGATTCTTTCCTTCATATCAATTATACATGATAAACCGCCGGTGTGCAAGTGCGAGCTGCCGGAATTTGCTATTACTCAGATTGAATATTATCGTCAGTTTTCTTCTCGTCATCGTCATTGAGATAGTGTATAATAGAATAGAAAACAATATTTTATACTATTCTTAAGCAAAAGACTTAAAAGCAGAGGTTAGCGGATTTTTCCGCAGCAGCTGTTTGCGGCTGCGTCGCGATTCCCGAGGAACAGATGTATTATGTCATGCAGCATGTCAATCCCGACTGCGTTGTCGTAATCAATTCAATGGAAAAACTTGGCGCTGAGTTTTAACCGCGAGGGCGAGCAGGTGCGTATCAAGTACCTGCCCGAGAAGCCGAGGTACGCTATTATTATCAAATAATCCATATAACAGCTTATATATCGGCATATAGAATCAAAAGGGATGAACGCATAACAAATAGCAGATAAACTCGTGTTGAAGGAGAAGAAAAATGAAAAATAAGAAAAAACTGTTGGTATTATCCGTTTTTGTCGTATTGGCGATTATATTCTCGTTTGTATACGTCGTCGCCGTCGGCAATCACTATACGCTGCATACCAATACCTTTTTGGGAACGGAACAGCTGCCGCGCTTAAAGATCAAGCTGAGCGATGATAGCGTTGTACGAATGGCAGACGCCCGAATGGAAAACGGGGAGCTTGTCGTTGTTTTTGAAGCGCTGAACCCGGGAAAAACAACCGTCAACATCAGCTTTGAGCTTGAGGACGGTTTTGTTCCGCTGCACGAAAGAACCTTTGAGGTCAACGGCTTTCATACCCTGTTTGACCATACAGACGGTGTAATCAGTTTTAACGGATTTCAATTTGTTGTTTATGCCGCTTTGTTTGTTCTTTTTGCCGTACAGTTTATGACGCTGTGGATGTTCAGCGATTGTTGGAAGAGGGGAGATTTTTCCTATCCGATGGTTGCCTGCGGCGGTATCGGAATATATAACTTGGTGTTGTTTGCTTATCTCCTGTATAGAATGCTGACCAGCTATATTGATTCGGTCGGCATCCTGATTTCGGTGGTAACCGAAACCGGACGGCTGCTGCTATTTGGGCTCACGCCCGTTATGCTCGTTATTTCCGTGCTGCTCGCTGTCAGTAATATCCGGCTGATGCGAAATGAGGGAAAAAGGCCCGTCAATACGCTGGGTATCATATTTGCCGCTTTATGGTTTATCGGAATGGTACTGACGCTTGGCACGAATGATTCGATCATGCTGTTGGATATTTCTTATCCGAAAACCGTCTGGCTTATTATGATCTATGTTATCGCTTACTTTGAGTGTATGTTCCTGTCAACGGTCGCGTGTACCTATCTTTCTACGAAATATCTTCCGCCGTTTGACCGCGACTATATCATCATCCTCGGCTGCGGCATCAGAAAGGACGGAGGTTTGACTCCGCTTTTGAAGGGACGTGTTGACAGCGCCGTCGCGTTTGAAAAGAAGCAGTATGAGCAGACCGGCAAGCACGCGGTGTTTGTGCCTTCGGGAGGACAGGGAGCGGACGAGGTCATGTCCGAGAGCGAAGCGATGAAAAACTATCTGCTGAGCATCGGTATACCGCAGGAGCAGATCATTCTTGAGAACAAAAGCGAGAACACCATGCAGAATATGCAGTTTTCAAAGAAAGTGATCGAAGAACACGGCGGTGAGATCAAGGACAGGAAAATCGCCTTTGCCACCACCAATTATCATGTGTTCCGAGGATATATCCTTGCCCGCAAGAACGGATTTGAGGCGAAAGGGATCTCCGCAAAAACAAAGTCATATTTTTATTTCAACGCTTTCCTGCGTGAGTTTATCGGCTTACTCGTCGATCAAAAGTGGTATCATATTGTTTATATTATGCTGATCGTCGCTTTGATCGTAACGCTGAATCTTGTAAGGTAAAGTAATACTTAAA
>DOUO01000184.1:0-2586 GCA_003520555.1 Oscillospiraceae bacterium | reverse complement strand
TTTGACTATATCTATCGCCGTGACGTCGGCAGCAGCGCTGTCGGGATGCTCGTCAAATGATAAAGCAGGAGCGTTATACGCTTCCGCTGCCGGCATTTGAGCAAGCGCAGCTCTCTCCATAAAATCCTTGCCGCAATAAGGCTAAATTAGGTATTATACTGTTCTTTTATAAAACCGGATACACATTACGGGAATCCGGAGGTTCCCTTATATCAGCAAAGGCTGTGGAAACAATTCAAAATGTTTCCACAGCCTTTTATTATTCGATAATTATTTCACCAATGGGATTTGATACAGCATATTGCGCCAAAAACATTTGCAAATAGGTTGCGTCGGAAATATTCAAAACACCGTCTTGGTCGGCATCGGCTGCCTGCAGAGATAGTCCCTTTATTTTTTCCATCCCTGCCAAATGGCGCTGAATCGTTGTTACATCGCTGATGTTAACTGACGCGTCGCCGTTTGCGTCGCCGAGAATAAACATATCGGCGTCTGTGACGACATAGGCGATTTTGTTTTCTTTCGCATAATGTCTTGCGAAGCTGTCCTTGGTGCAGTAAATAACGATATTGCCGCAGCCGTCAAACGCATTGCCGGCAATGGACGTTACCGTTGCGGGGATGGTAACGGATGAAAGCCGCGAACAGCCCATAAAGGCTCTGTCCCCGATTGCAGTGACGGAATCGGGAATTACAACCTGTTGTAACGCGGCGCAGCCGTAAAAGCATTGCGCCGGGATTTCGGCAATACCCTCCCGGATAATCAGCTCATCCAGCGATGTGCAGTTTTGAAACGAGCCGAATGATAATTCCCTTATCCACGAAGGAATCTCAACACTTTTCAGTTTGTTACAGCCGTAAAATGCGTTCGCGCCGATTTTTTTGAGATTTTCGGCGTTGTTAAATGAGAGCGAGGTGATGGCTTCATCTCCGAAAAACGCGTAGTCGTCTATTGCGATTACGTCGGCGCCCATCAGCTTTTTGGGAATAACAACATCAGGCGAGCGGTTATCGTAGCCGTGAATGACAGCCTCGCCGTCTGCATTGATATCAAAGGCAAAGCCTTGTAAAACAATGTAGTTTTCAGCTGACAGGGCGGAAAGCGCGGAAACAAACGATAAGGTGAGGACGAGCGCAAAAACCGATAAAGCTTTCAAAAATCTTTGAACCTTATTCTCCGTTTTATGTACTGTCATTCATCATCACCCCAGTCATCATTTCCGTCATCAATGTAACTGCTGTTATACTCGGGACCGCTTGCCAAGACAGTATCCTGCAAGCGAATTAAAACAAGCGTCAGTTCCGGGCTTTGATATTCTTTTTTCAAAGGAACCCCTCGCTTTCCTTCGCCGCCCTGACTTAGCAATTACAGAGCGGCTTTAACTTAACCGTTTATATACGGTTGTACGATATTATTGTCAATAGCAAGAACCTTTTTCGCTTCCGCGGCAAGGCAGACATAAACGCTGTTGCTTAAGGTAACCTGATTATCTTTAACCAGGTAAGCCGTCGCCTTTAACAGATAACTGCCGTTGGTATAGGTTTTTACTCCGTCGGTTATTTTATAAACGTTGCTGTAGCGTTTACTGTACTGCACGCGGTCATGGTTCGTCAGATAAGACTGCGGTATATCGCCGACCTGCAGCTTGCGTTTTTGTTCGGGATCGGAACCGTAAGCGTATTTTGCGGCCTTATTCAAAACAGCGTTTTTGAGGTTTTCCTCATTTGATTCCATGCCGTAGTCCTTTGACGGATCAAAGGCCTCGTTAAGCGTTCCGCACAGCTCAAACACAACGCCGGTGCGGTATGTACCTTGGGGCGCGGTATAAATATCCCCGTCGCCGCTGTCAAAGGCAATTTCAAAGTCGGCAAACAGCTTGTCGGTTGAACCGTCCTTAGGCACTTCGTTTTTATCATCTGTCCACGTGTTGCGCGTGTTGTCAATATGAGTCAAAGTGATATGCGGTGTATCATTATCAACGGTTTCGTTTTCCGCATATACCGGCGTAAGCCAGTAGCTGTCCATCATACACAAGTCAAACAGCGGTTCGTAGCTTTTGGCGATAACCGTGCCGTTTTCTGTCTTGCGTACCTCCCAGTAGGCAAAAGCTTTGCCGTTGTATTCCTCCGCAGCTTCAATTTCCAGCATATTCTCGGACTGCTCGTAGTTTGAGCCGTATGGAATGGAAATTGATTTATATACGCCTGTCGGCGTTGTGCGGAAATTAGCATACACATTTTTCTTTGACTGTACGGCGTTAACATCCGTGATTATTCTGTCAACCGTTCCCTGATCGGCGTCGCCTTTAACGGAATCCTTAATGACATAATCGGGATGATCCGTCCAGTTCAGCTTCTGGCCATAGTTGCTTTCATAGGGCGCGTTCGAGAGAATAAACTCATCGGTCAGCGCGTAGAAGCCGTCCTTTGTAATCTTAGTGTTCTCGCTGTTTTCATTTAAATCATCACCGGTCAGTGTGCCGGTCTTGACGTAGGTTTTATCCTCCCCGTAGCGGTCAACAAAATTATAGTTGAGCGTGTAGGGCAGCTCTGTAACCTCACGGCGCGTGTAAACCGCGATTAAATG
>DOUO01000143.1 GCA_003520555.1 Oscillospiraceae bacterium | reverse complement strand
TATGCTTACAATTGTTGTAGCAAAATAAAAAAGCCATGCGTTATATTTCTTTAACGGAAATTTCGCATGGCTTTTATTTTTTCATCAATTTGAAAAATATTCCCTTATTTCATCCCATTTTTTCTCTGCCGCTGCTCTGCCGAGGTTGTACACCCTTTTCATATTTTCGGGATTGTGCTCTGTTTTTCCGATAAGCAGGGGAGAATCCGGACAGATAACAATAATTTTACCTCTCTTTTCCTGTTCAAACACAAGCCTGCGCTGAGCGTTGTAGGGATTGTGACGGTTAGCAATCGCCTCAAGCAGCCTTGGGTAACGGCGGAGCGCTATCCTCATCAGCGGAAGAGCTCTGTTTCTTTTCTTAACGTATTCCCGTGGCTGAGTAAGCACAACAAGCGTGCGTTGCGCGCCTTTATTTTGAATGAATTTAAGCGGAATAGAATCCGTCATTCCGCCGTCAAGCAACTCGTAACCGTCAATTTTTACCACGCGCGACACAAGCGGCATTGAAGCCGAAGCGCGTATCCATTCGTAACAGTCATAGCCTGCCTTATCAAGCAGCTTGTACACAGGCCTGCCGGTGTTTGCGTCGCTGCACACGGCGTAAAATTTCATCGGATTGCTGTCAAAGGTATTTGTATCAAACGGATCAAGCTCGTCGGGAATAGTATGGTAGCAAAACTCCGCGCCGAACAAATCGCCCGTGCGTATAAGCGATTGCCTGCTGCAGTATCTCGGGTCGTCGCAGTAGGCAAGGTTGTATCGCAAAACTCTGCCGATTTGCTTTGATTTTATGTTGCAGCCGAACGCCGCGCCTGCGGAAACGCCTGCGGCAATGTCAAATTTTGCGTCTTTCTCCATAAGAAAATCCATCACGCCCGCGGTAAACAATCCGCGCATCGCGCCGCCTTCAAGCACCAAACCTTTTGTCATAATTACACCGCTTTCCTTGATTATCATCTTAAAGTATATCCCAAAGCTTTGCCGATTGCAAGCGTTAATCGCAAGTCCGCGGCAAACGTGAAGAATATTCACATTTGTGGAAAATAAAATCCGTATGCATTATAATCATTACATCGGAAAAACTATTTCGGAAAGGGGGGCGTCTATGGCAGACTCAAAAATCGAAAATCGCGGCAGTGTGTTCAGTCATAATCTCACAATGCTGCGCCAAAGCCGCGGAATGACTCAGCTTGAGGTTGCAAAGCTGCTTTCAATCAACCGTTCTACCTACACGAAGTACGAAACCGGCGTATCGGAGCCAAGCATAACCACAATAAGGAAAATCGCCAAGCTGTTTTCCGTAGACGCAAACGCCCTTATTGAAGAAAAAGACGTCGAATATTTAAGCGAGCAGGGGATATGGCAGTTTCCGCTCAGCAAGCGGGAGCAGGATTTAATTTCTGCGTTCCGTAAGCTTGACCCACCCGGGCAAAAACGTATTTTGTCAATGGCGGGCAGGCTTTTGAACACAAATGAAAACAAAGAAAATAAGGAATAAAAACTCTTTACATTTTTGATTTCTTATGATATAATATCAAAGTTGACCTGAGTCACGGTTTCGGGATTAAGCCGCAAAGCGGAGTTTCACAGCCCCTTACTGAGATTCAGGCGAATTTACAGAAAAGGTGGAAAAACAAATGCTTAAAGAAGAAAAGCAGGCTATCATGGCCGAATACGCTACCCACGAGGGCGACACAGGTTCTCCCGAGGTTCAGATTGCACTTCTTACCAGAAGAATCAACGATCTCACCGAGCACCTCAAGATTCATAAGAAGGATCACCACAGCAGACGCGGTTTGCTGATGATGGTTGGTCAGAGAAGAAGCCTTCTCGGCTACCTCAAAAAGGTAGACATTGAAAGATACCGTTCAATTATCGCAAGACTCGGTATCCGTAAGTAATTCTTACAAAATCAGGGCAAGCAGGGGAGAACTCTGTTTGCCCTAAATTCAAATTATCGGAAATATAACGGGATTTTCATTTCACCATTTTTAGCGGTAAAACGATACCATGAATCGCTTTCCATAATGCGCGGAGAACCGACGACAGCCACGGTATGGTTTTATTGCTAAAACGGTGTAAAATCCCGATATATAATATTTATTTCAGGAAAGGATTTTACAATGAACAGATTTATGACATTTGACAAGTACAAAGTGTTTGAAACCGAATTTGCGGGACGTCCCCTTAAGGTTGAAACCGGCAAAATGACTCAGCTCGCAAACGGCGCTTGCCTTGTTACATACGGCGAAACCGTTGTGCACGTTGCGGTAACAGCTTCCGCAAAGCCCAGGGAAGGCGTAGACTTTTTCCCGCTTTCGGTTGATTATGAGGAGAAGCTTTACTCCGTAGGCAGAATCCCCGGCTCTTATCTGAAAAGGGAGGGCAGACCCAGCGAGCACGCAATCCTCACAAGCCGTGTAATTGACCGTCCGATTCGTCCGCTGTTTGACAAAAGCATGCGAAACGACGTTTCAATTGTCTGCACGGTAATGAGCGTTGACCCCGACTGCCAACCCGAAATCGTTGCTATGATCGGCGCTTCAATCGCTATCTCAATTTCAGACGTTCCGTGGAACGGTCCCATCTCCGGATGTTCCGTAGGTATGGTTGACGGCGAATATGTAATCAACCCCACAGAGGAGCAGAGAAAGGTAAGCAGAATGTCCACAACGGTTGCTTCAACAAGCGAAAGAATCGCTATGATTGAAGCCGGCGCTGACTGCGTAACCGACGACGAAATGTACGACGCGATTATGTTCGGTCACGAAGCTAACCAGAGCATAATCAAGTTCATCAATGATATTACCGCCGAAATCGGCAAGCCCAAATTTGAGTTTGCAAGCCTTGAGCCCGACCACGATATGTTTGAGGCAATCAAGGCGTTTGCCGAGGAGGACGTTAAGCTTGCTCTTGACACAGACGACAAGACAGTTCGCGACGAACGCTTAAAGCCCATCTATGAGGCGGTACACGAAAAGTTTGATGAAATTTATCCCGAGCAGGAAGCCGCAATTGACGAATGTCTTTACAAAACTCAGAAGTTCATCGTTCGCCGCTGGTTGCTTGACGAGCAAAAGCGTGTTGACGGCAGAGGCATGGACGACATCCGCCCGCTTGCTTCCGAAGTCGGCGTTCTTCCCAGAACACACGGTTCGGGAATGTTCACCAGAGGTCAAACTCAGGTTCTCACCGTTGCGACCTTAGGTCCTGTTTCGGACAAGCAGCTCCTTGACGGTATCGACGGCGAAACAGAAAAAAGATACATTCATCATTACAATTTCCCCAGCTATTCTGTAGGCGAAACCAAGCCCAGCAGAGG
>DOUO01000112.1 GCA_003520555.1 Oscillospiraceae bacterium | reverse complement strand
GGCTACACCGCTGAGCAGGCTAAAAACCATTTGTTATCCCAGCTTGAAAATGAGCTGACTCATGAAAAATCCGTAAAGATTCTGGAGTATCAGGAGCAGCTTAAGGAAGAAGCAGACGAAAAAGCGAGAAACATTATTTCGCTTTCTATTCAAAGACTTGCCGCAGAGCAGGTCGCAGAGGCTACAATTTCCGTTGTACCTCTCCCCAATGACGAAATGAAAGGCCGCATTATAGGCCGTGAAGGACGCAATATAAGGGCTATTGAAACGCTTACGGGCGTTGACCTTATTATTGACGACACACCCGAAGCAATTACGCTTTCATGCTTTGAGCCCGTAAGGCGCGAGGTCGCAAGGCTTGCGCTTGAAAAGCTTATCGCGGACGGAAGAATTCACCCCGCGAGAATTGAGGAAACCATTGAAAAGTCTCGCCGCGAGGTTGAAGCCGCAATTAAACGCGACGGTGAAAGAGCGGTGCTTGACCTTGGAATTCACCACATTCATCCCGAGCTTGTTAAGCTTTTGGGACGTTTGCGTTACCGCACCAGTTACGGTCAAAACGTACTTAATCACAGTATTGAAGTTGCTTATCTTGCCGGCATGATGGCAAGTGAGCTTGGCATTGACCCAACCCTTGCAAAACGCGCCGGACTTCTGCATGATATCGGCAAGTCAATTGACCACGAGGTTGAGGGCACTCACATTCAGATAGGCGTTGACCTTGCCCGCAAGTACAAGGAAAGCGACGCTGTTATCCACGCTATTCACGCGCACCACGGCGATGTTGAAGCAAAAACAATTGTTGCTTGTCTGGTTCAGGCGGCTGACGCTTTGTCGGCGGCAAGACCCGGAGCAAGACGTGAAAACGTTGAAAATTACATCAAGCGCCTGCAAAAGCTTGAGGAGGTTGCCTCCGGCTTTAACGGCGTAGAACGCTCCTTTGCCATTCAGGCAGGCCGCGAGGTCAGGGTAATGGTTAAACCCGAGGTTGTCAAGGACGAGCGTATGGTTCCGCTTGCGAGAGAAATCTGCAAGAAGATTGAGGAAGAGCTTGAGTATCCCGGACAAATCAAGGTTAATATTATCCGCGAAAGCCGCGCAGCCGATTACGCTAAATAAGATGTTTATTTGCCGGTCCTTAAACGGGCCGGCATATTTTTTACCCTCGAAAAATGTCGCTTCGGAAGCGACCGCACGCTCAGACATTTGTTTTATAATATAACCGTAAGATAAAAACAAACAATTTTTACGGAGGTAATATTATGAAACAGAAAAACGAAAAAAGAAACGGAATCACCGAGCTGGTATTTATTCTTGACCGAAGCGGCTCAATGGGCGGCCTCGAAACCGACACAATAGGCGGCTTTAATTCGATGCTTGAAAAGCAAAAGAAGCAGGACGGCAAAGCGTATGTGACGACAATTTTGTTTGACCATGAAATTCAAACCCTGCACGACAGGCTTGCGCTTAATGACGTTAAGCCGCTGACGGACAGCGACTACACCGTGCGCGGCTGCACGGCGCTGCTTGACGCGGTAGGTTATGCAATCAAGCATATTGAGAGTATCCACAGGTACATCGAAAAGGAAAACGTGCCCGATAACACAATGTTCGTCATTACAACCGACGGAATGGAGAACGCCAGCCGCTGTTACAAAAGCAGCGACATAAAGGAAATGATTGAAAACAAAAAAGAAAAGAACGGCTGGGAGTTCATATTCATAGGCGCGAATATTGACGCGGTTGAAACCGCGAGAACCTACGGCATAAGCGAGGACAGAGCGGTTAATTACCACGCGGATTCCGCCGGCACCCACGTTGTATACGAGGCGGTAAGCGAGGCAGTGGAAAGTGTAAGAAGCTGCGCTCCGATGACTTCGGGGTGGAGAAACAAGATTAACGCCGACTTCAAAAAAAGAAAGAAAAACAGATAAACACGGCAAAAAGCCCCGTCACTGTTGTGACGGGGCAGTTGTTTTATTCTGCTGATGTTGTAGTTTGCGCGGTTGCGGTTTGGTTTTGGTTTTTATCGACCGTTGCCTGCTGACCTTCCGAAACGCCTGTTTCATAGATGAAGTCCGCAAACGCCTTGCGCTGAGCGGTCATGTCCGCGATCGCGATAACCGAACCTGCGTCTGTGTTGTTGTCGTAATACCAAAGACCTTCCTTGGGAACGTAGTTCTGAATTACCTTGTAGTTGAGGTAAGTAAGCGAGTTTGCAACCAAGGCGGTGATTTCGTCCTTTTTGAGGTTTGTGGTAACCATGGGGCCGACTTGGTTTACAATTGAAACAATCTGTCCGATGTCGGCGGTCTTAAAGCGGTTAACCAATGTTTCAAGCAGCTTGCGCTGACGTGAGGTTCTGTCCCAGTCGTCGCCGTCAAGTCCGATTTCGTTTCCGTCCTCGCCCTTTGTCAGGCCTCGGTTACGCGCGTACCACAAAGCCTCCTGACCGTCAAGAAGCACCTTGCCGGGCTTGTCCTTGATTTTATTTCTGTCCGTGGTCTGTTCGTTTTTGTACATCTGATAATTGATGTACTCAATTTCATCCGCGGTAACTTCCATTTCAATACCGCCGAGGGTATTGATGATATTTTTAAAGCTGTCGAAATTTACGATAGCGTAACGGTCAATTTTAACGCCGAAGTTTGATTCTATGGTCTGGATTGAAAGCTTTGCGCCGCCGAGCGTGTAGGAGGCGTTGATTTTATCATATCCGTGACCGGGAATGTAAACGTAGGTATCGCGCTGGAAGGACGTAAGCTTGAGCTTTTTATGAGTGTTGTCAACGCTGAGCAAAATCATTGTGTCGGTTCTGCCGTACTTGTCGTCGTGCTTGTTGTCCTCGCCGAAAAGCATTACGTTTAAGACCTTTGAGTCCTGAAGCAGCTCGGAATCCGCGATTATGTTTGTCTGCTCCGCCTGCGGAGCGGTAGCGGTTTTGTTATCATTTTTGTCGTCCGCGATATAGTTTACGGAATCAAGCAGCGAGTAATAATAAATCGTACCCGCGCCGCCCAAGAGCAGAAGAATTGAAAGCACAAGACAAACTATACGCTTTGCTCTGCCCTTTTTGTTGTAAAGCTTAAACACCTGAGTGTTTGAGCTTATATCAACAAGATTGGTATTTGTATCATTATTTGCCATATTGCTCCTCCGTTAAGGGTAATAGGGGTATTATGAAATATTGTTTATATAATATATGATATGTGCGGTAAATACACTTATCAATTAATTATACCATATTATTCCGCAAAATAATTCTTAATTAGAATTATTAACTTTGAGTTCGACGAAATTTGACAGAAAATACGCGGCTTTATTGGATATAATTATTCCTGTTCGTCCAGAGATAAGTAGAACGACGGCATAAACTCATCAAAAAACACCTCGGCTTCGGGCAGCTTCATGGCGTGGATTGACGCTTCAATTGTTTCCTTCGCTTTGCGAAATTCATCATTGCCCATGCGCAGCTCGTCAACGCATTTTATAAGCGCCGAAAACCTGTCCGCTGCCTTTACAAACGGGCGCAGAGCTTCGTCGCCGCTGCCGTTTTGGCGGATTATCCCGGAATAATCTTCTTTGAAATCCTCGGGTAAAAGTCTGATGAGCCTGTCGGCGGCGCCGTCCTCGATTTTTTTATAGACGTCGCGGATTTCGGGATTTTGATATTTTACCGGAGTAGGCATGTCGCCGGTAATGATTTCGGTTGCGTCGTGAAAAACAGCGAGCAGCGCGGCTCGTTCGGGGTTAAGGCTGCCGCCGAAGCGCTTGTTGTGAATAAGCACCAGGCAATGAGCCAAAACCGCGACCTGCTGGCTGTGCTCGCTTATATTTTCGCTGCGGGTATTGTTCATAAGACCCCAGCGGTTGATGTATTTCATGCGTGAAAGCATAGCGTAAAAATGTGAACAGTTCATGACAAACTCCTGAATATTTCGTAATTTTAAATTTTTTACAAAATCTTAGTGCAATTTTGGTAATAATATGGTATAATACCATTGATTATACCTATTATACTAAAATTACGGAAAAAGTCAAAGCTTTGACTTTAATATTTGGAGAATTAAAGTATGCACAACCGACCGAGGACGCTCAAAAAACAACAAGGTCCTTATTTATTATGGACATTTTTAACGGCTTTAGGCGTTGCGGCTCTGCTTTTTGTTCCGTTTATTATCTTCAACGGCGGTATTTTCTACTATTTCGGCGACTTCAACGTTCAGGAAATTCCGTTTTACCAGATGATTCACGGTGAAATACAAAACGGAAACACAGGCTGGAACCACCTGACCGATTTGGGCTCCGACACAATTTCAAGCTACAGCTTTTATATTTTGGGAAGTCCGTTTTTTTGGATGACGCTTCCTTTCCCCAACGAATTTGTGCCGTATCTTATCGGCCCCCTGCTTATATTAAAATTTGCCTGCGCGGCAAGCGCGGCGTATTTATTCCTAAAGCGCTATGTACGGCGGCTTGGCTTTGCCATGCTCGGCGGACTGCTTTACGCGTTTTCGGGCTTTTCGATTTACAACGTATTTTTCTTCCACTTTCATGAACCGATGATTGCGTTTCCGCTGCTGCTGGCGGCGCTGGACGCGTTTATATACGACGACAGACGCGGAGTTTTAGCAATCGCCGTTTTTGCGGCGTGCGTTACAAATTACTACTTCTTTACCGGTCAGGCGCTGTTTGTGCTGATGTACTTCCTCATCATAACCTTCAGCAAGACCTATAAATTTAAATTCGGAAAATTCCTGCTGCTTGCGGCGGAGGTTGCCATAGGCTTTTGCGCGTCGGCGTTTATGCTTCTTCCGAGCGTGCTGGGCATTTTGGGAAATCCCAGGCTTGACTCCTTCCCGCGCGACTGGGATTCTCTGGTGTTTGACAAGCCTCAAAGGTACTGGCTCGCGATTTTAAGCTTTTTGTTCCCCGCCGATATTCCGGCTATGCCGGTGTTTACGCCCGATTCGGACTGCAAATGGGCTTCCGTGGCAGGTTGGCTGCCGATGTTCGGCGTTACGGGTATGATAGCGTTTTTGCAGCTCAAAAAGCGAGACTGGCTTAAGAGGGTAATCACCCTGCTGATGCTTTTCGCGCTGGTTCCGGTGCTGAACAGCATGTTCCAAATGATGAACAGCTCAATTTACTACGCGCGCTGGTTCTACATTTTGGTGCTTATGATTTGTCTTGCCACGGTAAGGGCAATTGAGGATTATGAAGCAAACTGGAGCAGAGCCGTAGCGTGGACTACGGGACTGACCGCGGGCGCGGCGCTTTTGATTGGCATAATACCGTCAACAACGGGTTACGACAACGATTCGCCTACGCTTGCCATGGGCGTTGCCGCCGCAACAGACAGATTTTGGCAGTACGTGCTTGTCGCAATGGCGGGAATACTTACGTTTGTGCTGGTTTACAAGAAATTCTACGGAAACAAACGCCGGTTCTTTATTGCTTCAACCGTGGGAACGCTTATTGTCGCGTACGTTGCCTCGTTTATGATTATAGGCACGGGCGTATTGGTAAGCAGCACCACCGAACCGATTAAGAACGATATTATTAACAAACGCGGCGACATCAAGATTGATGATTTGGAGGAGGTTCGAAGCGACTTTTACGAGTGCGTTGACAACACCTCAATGTACTGGAAGGTTCAAAGCATGAACTGCTTTCAAAGCTCGGTTTCTCCAAGCATAATGCAGTTTTACAAGGCCATGGGCGTAACAAGGGACGTGGCGTCGCGTCCGGATTTTTCCGACTACGGACTGCGCGGACTTTTCAGCTGCAAATACTACTTTGATTATAACAAGGACAACGGCGACCGCAAGGACGACTGTTGCTTTACGTATGAAAACGGCAACACAAAAATGCCGTTTTGGAAGTATCTTAAGACCTGCAACAACTTTGATATTTACGAAAACGAGTGTTACATTCCCATGGGATTTGTTTACGACTCCTTTGTAACCGAGGAGGAGTTTAAGCGTGTAAGCGAAAACGACCGCACGCAAATTATTCTCAACACCATGGTTTTAAGCCGCGAAACAATGAAAAAATACGCGGATATTACGGGATATGACGAGAAAATTTACAGCGTTTTGTACGGCGAGCATCCCAACAGATTCAAGAGCGACGTTGAGGATTACATCTATTCCGCGACCTTTGATAATTACAAAAAGCGATGCAATTCGCTTGCGGCAAACAGCTGCAAAACCTTCCGCTACACCAAAGACGGCTTTGAGGCGTTCTACGAAAACAAAAACAAGGAAGAAAACATTATGTTTTTCAGCGTACCCTACAGCGAGGGCTTTACCGCCGAGGTAAACGGCAGGACCGCGGATGTTGAAAAGGTTAATTACGGCTTTTGCGGAGTTAAAATTCCGGCTGACAGTGAAGTGAAAATAGTATTTCGTTACAAAACTCCCGGACTTGACGCCGGCATAACAATAAGTCTGTTTTCACTTTCGGCATATTTGCTGTACATGGGCGCAATCCTGCTTTTCAGATTTGTTTCGGCAAGAAAACAATACAAAAGAAACGGAGAATCGGTATGATATTCGGCAGTAATATTTTAAAATACAAGGATGAGCTTTTGCAGGATTTAAACATCCTTATGAGCCTTGAGTCGGTTAACGGCGCAAAGGACGAGGAGTGCGAAAAAGCTCTTGAATTTATGCTGAAGCGCGCAAACGATTTCGGGCTTTACGGCGAAAAGGTGACTGACAACAGCTGTCACATAAAGCTCGGCAGCGGCGGAAGCGACTGCGCTGTGCTTTCGCATTTGGACGTTGTGCCGGCAGGCAACAACTGGAGCGTTAATCCGTTCGCGCTGACCGAACGCGACGGCAGACTTTTCGGCAGGGGTATTATTGACGACAAGGGCGCGTCAATGGTCAGCCTTTACTGCCTGCGGGCCTTAAATGAAGCCGGAGTTCAGGGCAAAAACAGCCTGCGCGTTATCTACGGCACAGCCGAGGAAACAGGCATGACGGACATGGAAGGCTACTTCAAGGCCGAGCCGCTTCCCGACATGGCGTTTACGCCCGACAGCGATTACGGCATTTGCCGCGCGGAAAAGGGAATTCTTCAGCTTGAAATATCAACCCCCACAAACGAAGCAAAGGTGCTCAGCCAGTTTCATTCGGGAAAGGCGGTTAACGCGGTGCCCGATATAGCGTACGTAATGCTTGATTCGTCGGGCTACGACGAGCAAACGCTTATGCGCCTTGCGGACGCCGGCGACGGTGATTTTGAATTCAACTACACAATAGACGGTTTGATGATAATAAGCCGCGGCAAGGCGGCGCACGCCTGCGAACCCGAAAAGGGCAAAAACGCGGCTTCGCTGCTGATTGACCTTATTACCCACGCTTACGACGTTGAGGACATAGGTTCGCTGTGCAGCTTCATTGATTACGCAATAAACAACGAAACAAACGGCAGGTCGCTGGGCATTAAAATGAGCGACGCGGTTTCGGGAGCGCTCACCGTGAATTTGGGCGTGGTTCACATCGAGGACAATTCGGCGTGCGCTAAGCTTGACATACGTTATCCGGTTACCGTAAACGGAGACTATGTGCTCAGGCAGTTCCGCACCGTTGCCGAGCGCAGCGGACTTTCCGTTAAGGTTTTGAACAGGATTAACCCGATATACATTGATGACGACAGCAAGCTTATTGCGGTGCTGAGCGGCGCTTACGAAGCCGTGACGGGTGAAAAGCCCGAGCTTTACTCCACAGGCGGCGGCACATACGCGCGCAAGCTTGGCGGACGCGGCGTGGCGTTCGGTCCGGCGTTTAAGGACGACGAAGTAAATATGCACAACGCCGACGAAAGCGTTGACCGCGAAAAGTTTTTCCGGCACGCGCAAATTTGCCTTGAAGCGATGTACCGCCTTTTCACTGCGGACTGAACCGCAAATTTATATGAAACGGAAATGAATTATGAGTAAAAACGCATTGATTAAAAAACAAGCGCGAACGCTTTTACGCGGAAACTGGGTTCCGGTGATTATAGGCTGGACTGCCGTTGCGCTGGCTGTGATTGCCGTTGTTTATCTTCAGTATACGGCGCTGTATGCCTTTGACCAAATTGACAGCGACGGAAAATTTTACAACAGCTACAATTTTACCTCGCTTGTAATTGTAGTAGCGGCATATTTGGCTCTGGCGCTGTGTTCCCCGCTTTTAAACGGAGCGATTAAGCTAAGCGCGGATTTAGCCGTAAACCGTGAAACATCGGTTGCCGACATGTTCTTTTTCTTCAAAGAACCGGTTTTATACTTCAAAACGATTTCCTTCAACATGATAACGGGTCTGTTTTTTCTGGGACTTTCAAAAGCGTTTGACGTTTATATGTACGCTTCGCACTTTTTTTCGGCAGAAGCGGGCGGCAACGGAGTTTCAATTGAGGTAAACGCTGTTTTGATTTTCGCTTTGGTGCTGTCGGCAATTATCAAGGTTTTCCTTTACCTTTTGATTGTACACTTTCAGCTCCTTACCTACGCGCTTGAGCCCGGCCGAGGCGTTATGGGCTGCACCTTCATGCTTTTGCCCTTTGTATTTAAAAACTTCGGCAAGGCGTTAAGTCTTATGTTAAGCTTTGCGGGCTGGTTTGCGCTGTGTTTCTTTGTTGTTCCGGCGCTGTACACCGTGCCGTATTTCATCACCGCTTCGGCAAACGAAACAAAGTGGCTGCTTAAAAGCAACTGACTTCTCCTTTGGAGGTATATTTAATGATAGTTTCTCTGTGCATGATTGCCTATAACGAGGCAAATGCAATTGACGGACTGTTCAAGGATATTTCGCTTCAGGAATACCCTCACGAAAAAATTGAGGTTGTGTTTGTAGACAGCATGTCCACAGACGCCACCCACGATAAAATGGAAGATTTCAAGAACACCGATTACGGCTTCCGCGACGTCAGGATTGTGCAGTGCGAAAAGCGCAATCAGGCGTTTTCATGGAACGCCGCGCTTATGACCGCGACGGGCGATTTAATTATCCGCGTTGACGCGCACGCGCGAATTCCGGTAAACTTTGTTTCGCGCAATGTTTACAACATCCGCCACGGCGAAAACGTTGTGGGCGGCGGCAGACCTAACATAAGCTCAAACGTAAGCTCATGGAAGCTGACGCTTCTTGCCGCGGAGGATTCGCTGTTCGGAAGTTCAATTGCCGGATACCGCAGACCTGCGTCCGAAAAGGAATACATGGACAGCCTTTTCCACGCCTGCTACAAGCGCGAGGTTATTGCCGAGGTGGGCGGATTTAACGAGGATTTGGGACGCACCGAGGACAACGAGTTCCATTACCGCATACGTCAGGCAGGCTACAAAATGTGCTGCTGTCCCGACATTATTTCATACCAGCATTCGCGTAATACGCTTAAAAATATGATAAGGCAAAAATACGCAAACGGAAAATGGATAGGTCTTACGGTTTCGGTTTGCCCGGGATGTCTTTCCTACTTCCACTTCGCTCCGTTTTTGTTTGTGCTGGCGCTTATTGTCTGCGGCATTTTCGCGGCTGTCGGTCAACCGCTTTTTCTGTTGGTTTTGCTGGCGCTTTACGGAATGTTTGACTTTGTAAACTCCGTAAGCTGTTTTACGATGAAAAACATTCAGCCGCAGTTTTTCCTGCTGCCGTTTATATTTCCGCTGCTTCACATCGCCTACGGCGTAGGAACCTTTGCCGGCTTGCTTGATATTCCGTTTTGGAAGCGCAAGATTAAAAACAGCAAGTCGCGCGAGCACATTGAACTTGTAAAACAGAAAATTAAAGAAAACACGATTAAATAATGAACGATAATAACACATCAAAACCGCGCTTCGGTCTGATTGACGCGCTGCGCGGAATCGCGCTTCTGAATATGACAGCCTACCACTTTTGCTACGATATTTTTCAGATTTACGGCGTAAACACCGGCTGGATATACACAACCGGAGCAATTGTGTGGGAGCGCTTTATTTGCTGTTCTTTTATATTAATTTCGGGCGTTTCAATGAACTTTTCGCGCCGCGCCTTCAAACGCGGACTTATTGTCAGCGCGTGCGGCGCTTTGATGACGGTCGCGACGCTTATTGTCATTCCGGAATTTGCGATTTGGTTCGGCGTTCTGACCTGCATAGGCGCTTCAATGCTTTTGCTCAGACTACTGCAAAAGCCGATTGAACACGTTAACCCCGAAACGGGAGCGGCTGCCGCGCTGTTGGTTTTTATTTTGACCTACAGCCTGCCAAACCGCAGCATAACCTTTTTCGGGCTGAAGCTTTTTGATTTGCCCGGTGTGCTGTACCAAAACCATGTCACGGCGTTTTTCGGTTTTCCGCCGGCGGGCTTTGTATCTTCCGATTATTTTCCGCTGCTGCCGTGGTTCTTTCTGTTCGCCTTCGGATATTTCCTTTGGAGAATTATAAAGCGACTCGGCGCGGACAGATTTTTCACATTTAAAATTCCGCCGCTGTCTTTTTTGGGCAGACACACCCTGATAATTTACATTATACACCAGCCTGTGCTGTTGGGAATCTGCTTTTTGATATTCGGTCATTTTTGAGGGTAATATGAGTGATACCGTAAAACTTACGCCGGAGCTTTTGCGCGAGCTTCAGCAAAAACAGCTTGATATGCTGCGCTATTTCCGCGACTTTTGCCAAAAGAACAACCTCACCTTTTACTTAATAGGCGGCGGTTTAATAGGCGCGCTCAGAAACGGCGGCTTTGTGCCGTGGGACGACGACGTTGACGTTATGCTTCCGCGCGGCGATTACGAAAAGCTGCCAAAGCTTTGGCGCGAACAGCACGCGGACGGACGTTTTCGTCTGCTTAAAACCGACGACGAGGTTTTTACCGGCAATATTTTTACAACCATTACCGACACAAATTACACAATGGTCAAGGCAAATCAAACAAAGGTTGACATTCCGCACGGACTTGTGCTTGATGTTTTTCCGCTTGACGTTTGCCCCGACAGCCGCTTCGCGCGGAAAATGCAGTTTGTGTGGACAATGCTTTATTCTTTGTTTTTGGCTCAGATTGTGCCCGAAAACCACGGCGGAATACTCGGCTTCGGAAGCCGAGTTCTGCTGGGAATTTTCCGCGGTGATAAAATCCGCCGAAAAATATGGCGGTTCTGCGAGAAAAAAATGAGCAGATACAAGCTCGGCGAAAACAAGTGCGTAACCGAGCTT
The DNA here is from genome assembly GCA_003520555.1 of Oscillospiraceae bacterium. Taxonomy (GTDB): domain Bacteria; phylum Bacillota; class Clostridia; order Oscillospirales; family Acutalibacteraceae; genus Ruminococcoides. Next base: position 5,767 of record DOUO01000112.1, on the reverse strand, counting down.
TGCTCCGGACCGCACTGGATGAAAATTGAGTATCCGAAGCATATTTACGAGGGCACTGACACGGTGACGTTTGAAGGAATTGAAATGCCGTGTATGAAGGGCTATGACGAGTACCTTACCATGGTTTTCGGCGATTACATGACGCCTCCGCCAAAGGATAAGCAGGTGCCTCACCATGACATCGCGTACATTGATTTAAACACCCCGTGCAAGGCTTACGACGACGCGCACAGGGATGAATATACCATGAAGTATAAAAAAAGCGGCTCTTAACGAGTCGCCTTTCTGTTTATCTTAAGTTTTGAGGCAAAGCTTCCCACGACATAAATCAGCAAAATTTCGGGAACGCATTTTATACCGACGCTGATAAATCTCGCGGCAAGATACACCGTGTAATCCGCCGTGTAGCCGTTGAGCACCCACAGCCAATACGCCGCCAAAAATGTTTCAACCGCAATCATATTTACCGCCCAGCCGATAATTACGCGCGGCAGCTTGAGTTGATTTTTGTACAGCGCAAAGCCGTAAATCAAACCCGTCAGCAGTCCGCTTATTGTAAATCCGGGGAAAAACGCCCCTCCTGTCGGAGCGACAATAAACGAAATGACGTCGCCGAGCGCGCCGACCAACGCCGCGGGAACCGGACCGAAGTACGCGCCCGCGATGGCTATCGGCAAAAACGCGGCGCTGAGCTTTACCATGCTTCCGAACGCGGGCAAAGTAAAGTTAGCGAAGATACCCAAAATCACCCTAAGCGCCAGCAGCATTGCGATTACCGCCAGCGAATAAACGCTTTTGAATTCAAAAAGCGAATGTTTAAATTTTGTTAACATACCATACCCCATTTTCCGATTTTCATACTATTCTCTGTCGGAAAGCAGACAACTTTCTATCACAGGGAAAAATAAAACGGGCAGTACAGAACTGCCCGCGAATTTACGTATCAACAGCGGGATGCGAAGTCTGCATCGCAGAGAATCTCTTTCGTTTTTGCGGCAACTCCCCGTCCGCAAAACACTTCACGCGCAGTCTTCTACTCTGTATATAAGCGTTAGCTTACTTTAATATTATAACAGATTATCCCCGAAAGTCAATATATTATATAATTTTGGCAAATATAAGCATCACCAAAAGCAGCGTGGTTACCGCCACGGCCGAAATCACAATTACCAAAATTGTGTTTGTGCGCTTGTTTTCGCCCGCGCTTCCCTCGCGCTTCGGCACAAGTCCCGACTTCCTGAGCGCCGTTACAACGCCCTTGTAAAGAAGCAGCACCAGCGCGGCGTTCAGCGACGCCTTAATCAGATTAAACGGAATTAACAGCGGCAAAAACATTGCAAGCACCTGTTCACGGGTTACGCCCATGTAAAGCGGAGTGACAATATAATTCCATAAAAGCATTATGGCAGTCATTGACAGCACCGCCGCGATAAGACCCGAAATCGCGCGCGACATGGTTTTTTTGCGGTAATAAATTACCGAAGCTACGCCCACAAACATGCCCGAGGACAGAAAATTCATCAAAAGTCCGACAGGACCTGTGGAGCTTACGGTTATCATTTCTACCAGACAAACCACCAGCGACATAATTATGCCGGCTACCGGTCCGAAAATAAACGCGCCTATTGTAAGAACAACGTCCTTTGGCTCGTAGGTGAGGAAACCGCCGATTCCGGGGATTCTGAGGAATAAATCCGCCGCAATCGCAAGCGCGGCAAGTATTGCCATTGCCGCAAGGGTTTTGATTTTTGATGTTTTTGTCATAAAATGACCTCCTAAAATATATTATAAGAAGCCTTCGAAAACAAAAATCCCGCTGCCATCGGCAACGGGACATGTTCTGCGTATAATGCGGACGCCGCAATGCGGCAAACCGCGCGCATCTTCTTTCATCCGGACTTTAACCGTCGGTGCCTGAATTTCACAGGCTCGGCAGGCAAAACGCCTGTTCGTGGACTATACCACCGGTGGAGAATTTCACTCCGCCCCGAAGACAACCTATATTATTATAATAGCACTGTTTTTTATATTGTCAATACTTTTTTGCCTCGCAAGCATATTTGCGCCCGGCAAAGATGTCAAAAAACATTGACAAAACGCGTATTCGGTGAGATAATAAAAGGGTATGTAAATCAGTTAAAAAAGGAGCGATTTTATGGCAAAGGAGCTTGCAAAAGCCTATCAGCCGTCCGAATTTGAGGACAAGATTTACGACTTCTGGATGAAGGGCAATTACTTTCACGCGGAAGTTGACAAAGATAAAAAACCGTACACTATCGTAATGCCGCCGCCTAACATCACAGGTCAGCTGCATATCGGCCACGCGCTTGACGAAACCCTGCAGGACATCTTAATCCGCTGGAAAAGAATGTCCGGCTACAGCGCGCTTTGGCTGCCCGGCACAGACCACGCCTCTATTGCCACGGAAGCAAAAATTGTTGAGGCAATGCGTAAGGAAGGAATTTCAAAGCACGACCTCGGCCGCGAAAGGTTTTTGGAACGCGCGTGGGAATGGAAACGCGAGTACGGCGGAAGAATTACCCGTCAGCTCCGCAAGCTCGGCGTAAGCTGCGACTGGGAACGCGAACGCTTTACAATGGACGAGGGCTGTTCCGAAGCGGTAAAGGAGGTTTTTGTAAAGCTTTACAACGACGGCAAAATTTACCGCGGAAACCGCATGGTTAACTGGTGCCCTCACTGCAACACCTCAATTTCCGACGCCGAGGTTGAGTACGAGGAGCAGCAGGGACATTTTTGGCACATTCTTTACAAGGTTAAGGAAACAGGCGAAATGCTTGAAATCGCCACTACGCGTCCCGAAACCATGCTGGGCGACACCGCCGTAGCAATCAATAAGGACGACGAGCGTTACAAGCACCTGCACGGCTGTCATGTGATTTTGCCGCTGCTTGACAAAGAAATTCCGATTGTCTGCGACGAGCACGCCGACATGGAAAAGGGCACAGGCGTTGTAAAAATTACTCCCGCGCACGACCCTAACGACTACGAGGTAGGACAGCGCTGCAAGCTTCCCATTGTGCGCGTGTTCACCTACGACGGTCATATGACAGGCGCGAAGGACGTTGCGGAATACGAGGAGCTTAAGTCAAAGGGCAGCCTTGCCGAAAACGAACCTGAGGTAATTGACTGCGGCAAATACGCCGGCATGACCACCGCCGAGGCAAGAGAAGCCGTTGTCGCGGATTTGAAGGCTCTTGGAATTTTGAAGGAAGTTAAACCGCACACCCACGACGTGGGCACATGCTACCGCTGTCACACAACCATTGAGCCTATGGTAAGCAAGCAGTGGTTTGTAAAGATGGAGCCGCTTGCCAAGCCCGCTATTAAGGCGGTTAAGGACGGCGACACAAAGTTCATTCCCGAACGCTTTGAAAAAATATACTTCCATTGGATGGAAAACATTAAGGACTGGTGTATTTCACGTCAGCTTTGGTGGGGGCACAGAATTCCCGCCTACTACTGCGACGAATGCGGCGAGGTTGCCGTTGCGAAGGAAATGCCCGAAAAATGCTGTCACTGCGGCTGCACTCACCTTACACAGGATGACGACACCCTTGACACCTGGTTCAGCTCCGCGCTTTGGCCCTTCTCAACCCTGGGTTGGCCTGAAAACACCGAGGAATTAAAGTACTTCTACCCCACTTCAACCCTTGTTACGGGCTATGACATCATCTTCTTCTGGGTTGCCAGAATGATTTTCTCGGCGATTGAACACACGGGTAAAACTCCGTTTGACACGGTGTTTATTCACGGTATTGTGCGTGACGAACAGGGCAGAAAGATGTCAAAATCCCTCGGAAACGGCGTTGACCCGCTTGAGGTTATTGAGAAATACGGCGCGGACGCGCTCAGATTTTTGCTGGTTACAGGCAATTCACCGGGAAATGACATACGTTATTCCGAAAAGCGAATTGAGGCATGCTCAAACTTTGCAAACAAGCTTTGGAACGCTTCGCGCTATGTTCACATGAACATTGACGATTATGAGGTTGATAATAAGATTCCCGAAAGCCTTACCACTGAGGATAAATGGATTCTTTCCACGCTTAACACCGTAGCGCGCGAGGTTAACGAAAACCTTGAAAAATTTGAGCTCGGAATCGCGGTTCAAAAGGTCTACGAATTTATTTGGGACTGCTACTGCGACTGGTATATCGAGCTTGTTAAGGCAAGACTTCAAAGCGACGGAGAGGACGCTCAGAACGCGCGTCAGGTTCTGCTTTATGTGCTTGACCGTATTTTAAGACTGCTTCATCCGTTCATGCCGTACATCACCGAGGAAATTTGGCAGACTATTCCGCACGAGGGCGAAACCGTTATGCTTTGCGATTATCCCGCGTTTAATCCCGAGCTGGACTTCCCGGAGGCCGCAGCCGAAATGCGACGCATTATGGACGCAATCCGTGCCATTCGCAACCGCAGAAGCGAAATGAACGTTGTGCCTTCACGCAAGGCAAAGGTTTATATTGCCACAAAATTCCCCGGAACCTTTGAGGACGGCAAGGCGTTTATAATGAAGCTTGCTTCCGCAAGCGACGTTGAGGTTGCGGACAGCTTTGACATTGAGGGCGCCGTTACGGTTGTCACCGCCGACGCTAAAATTTACATTCCTCTTGAGGAGCTTGTTGACAAGGACGCCGAGCTTAAGCGTCTGAACAAGGAGCTTGCTCAGGTTCAAAAACGCCTTGCGCAAAGCGAAGGCAAGCTGAATAATCAGGGCTTTACGTCCAAAGCCCCGGCTGCCGTTATTGAAAAGGTTAAGGGACAGGCGGCAAAGGAACGCGAGCAAATTGCGTTGATTGAAGCCGCAATCGCCGCGCTTAAGTAACTTTTATACGCTGATGTTAGGGAGGTACCTGTGACCTCCCTTCATAATTTATGAATGAGGAAAAATATGTTATTTCGTAAAAAGCGCAAAAATCTTGATTCTGCAGTTATAGTTGATTTAAAGCTGTATTTAGACAAATTCTTTCCCGGTGAAGCCCTCGCGCGGGACGAGGCTTATGAATCGCAGCCCCTAAACGCCGACGAAGCGGTAATATCCGGGGCATATCCGCAAATCAAAGCGAATAAAACGACCGGCGCAATGCGCGCGCCAAAAGCCGCGCGTAACGTAAATTACGGCGCTTCCGCAGCGCCGTCCCCTGCTGCCGCTCAGTCGCTCCGTGATAAACTGAATATGCTTGACGAAAGCTTTGCGGACATGCTGTTCCGAAAAATTGATGAAAAGCATATGACTGACGCGCAGTGCTACAAAAAAGCCGGACGCGACCGCAAGCTGTTTTCGAAAATCCGAAGTCAAAAGGATTATAAGCCCGGCAAACCAACCGCCGTCGCGTTTGCGCTGGCGCTGGAGCTGAGCCTTGACGAAACAAAAGAGCTGCTGATGAAAGCAGGCTTCGCGCTTTCACACAGCAGCAAGTTTGATGTTATTATTGAGTATTGTATTCAAAACGGAATTTATGATATTTTTCAGGTCAATGAAGCACTGTATGAATTTGACCAGGTTACACTTTAACAAATTCCCGAAAACAGGCTGACGCTCGGATGACGTCAGCCTGTCATTACGAGTAACGAAGAAGCTTTTTAGGCGTTTTAAGATTCTTCGCTTCGCTCAGAATGACAAAAAACGCTTAGAATGACAAACGCCCGAAACGACAAATGTGTGTTCCGAACGGCAAATTAATACTAATACCTGCTTTTTCCGCAAAAAGGGGCTGCCGCAATGCGACAGCCCTTGTTTATG
>DOUO01000065.1 GCA_003520555.1 Oscillospiraceae bacterium | reverse complement strand
CAGCAGCAACAGCCTCAGCAGGCTCAGCAGGGCGCGGCGCAGGACGGCTGGAAATGCGAATGCGGAGCGGTAAACCGCGGCAAATTCTGTTCCGAATGCGGCAAGCCAAAGCCCGAAGCTCCGAAAAAGCGTTTCTGCACCAACTGCGGAGCAGAGCTCGGCGACTCAACCAAATTCTGTCCCGAGTGCGGAACAAAGGCATAATTTATAAATAAATAACCATCAGTTGTGCCCGTCTGAAAAACGTCGGGCACTTCTTGACAGAAAGGGTAAGCTATGGCTACACTTAACTATGATTGCCCTGCGTGCGGCGGTCCGTTAAAATTTAACCCCGATAAGCAAAAATTCACCTGTGAATTCTGTTTGTCGGAATTCGACCCCAAAACAGTCCAGGAGATGTACGCACAGCAGGAACAAAAGGTTGACTCCGAAGAAATTGAGGAAAAGGAAGCTCAGGCAAATCCGTCTGAGGACGGCGAAGCCGTTATTTATACCTGCCCCACCTGCGGCGCTGAAGTAATGACCTCGGCAACCACAGCGGCAACACACTGTTTTTACTGCAACAACCCGATTGTTTTGGGCGGCAGACTTTCCGGCGAATACACGCCCGACAAGGTTTTGCCGTTTGAGCTGACAAAGGAAAAGGCTATAGAAAAATTTATGGCCATGTGCAAAAAACGCCATTTCCTTCCCAAGGGCTTTGCAAGCAAGGAACGTTTTGAAAAATTCAGCGGAGTTTACTTTCCCTACTGGTATGTTGACCAGCAAAAGAACGCGCAGCTTTCCGCAACCTGCAAAAAAATCCGCACATGGCGTTCCGGCAACACCGAATACACCGAAACAAGCATTTACAACGTTGAACGCGCAGGCGAGCTTATTATTAAAAACGTAGCCGAAAGCGCGCTCGGAAACGACGACGACGGAATGCTGAATGAAGTTCAAAAGGAAAAAATCGACGCCAAAAATATTAAGAGCGAAGCCGACAGACAGCGCTTTAACGCCCTTAAAAAGCAGCAGGCAAAGCAGCTGGGCGATATGCTCAACGGCGTTCATCCTTACGACATGAGCAAAATGCAGCCGTTCGCAATGAGCTACCTTTCGGGTTTTACGGCCGAAAAACGCGACCTTGACAAGGACGACGTCAGCGAAAAAATCAACGACCGCACGCATCAGTACGCGCAGCAGCTTTTAAGGAACACCATTATCGGTTACGATACCATTGAAGTAAACAGCTTTAATGATAAAACAGAGCTTGAAGCCTGGAGCTACGGACTTTTGCCCGTGTGGATAACAACCTACAGCTTTAAGGATGAAATTTTGCCCTTTGCCATCAACGGTCAAACAGGCAAAACCTATGGCAAGCTTCCGCTTAATCCCGCCAAGCTTGCGGCGTTTTCGGCTCTTATTGCCGTAATCGCCTTTGTTCTGGCAATGTTGGGAGGTATGTTGTTCTTATGATAAACACGGCAAAACGACTTTCGGCGCTTGCTCTCGCGCTGATGCTTATCCTCGGCTCGGTTACGCTTTGCTTTGCGGAAACCGCGTCAAACTCCGGATATGTTATTGACGACACCGCCGGGCTTTTTGAAAAAGATGAAGTTGAGCTGCTTAAAACAAGGCTTGAAAACGCTTCAAAACAAACCGGCTGGCAGTTTATTATTCACACTGACAACAGCAAAATAACGGTAGACTCGCTTCGTGATTTTTACGTTGAAAGCTATTATGAAAAACACAAGGAATTCAGCGACAACGCTGTTGTTTTGGTAATAAACTCCGCAATCAACCGCGGAACCTACTTTGCGATGGGCGAAGCCAAATACGCCTTAAACGACGGCAGAGTAAACGAACTGAGCATAAAGCTCAAGGTTGACATGGACAAAAAGGCGTATTATCAAACAGCCGTCGATTTTACCGACCGGATGGTTGGATATTACAACAAGCCCACTGCCGAGGCGGAAAAGCGTGAAGGCAAGCTTGTTTATGTGCTCAAACACTATTGGTGGTTGTTCGCGATTATCGCCGTTGTCGCAGGCGGCGCGACCTTTGGAATTACCGCGGGCAAGTACAAATATAACGGTAAATTCAATACCTACGACCTCAACGCGAACAGTGAAACAATGCTTGACCTCAAACAGGATATGTTTGTTACAAAGCATACGACCTCACGCGTTATCCAAACGAACTCGGGTTCGTCGGGTTCATCACATTCTTCCGGTTCGGGCGGTTCGCGCGGCGGAGATTTTTAACCGAATAATTCATATCCTGAAGGGAAAATTATATTGACCCCAAAGATTTATGATACTTATGATCAGCAGATTTTTAATCTGTCATATTGTCATGCATCGGCGGCGTCGTTTCGGCGCCGCTTTTTATTTATAAAAAGGTTTTGCAAAAAGGTATATATTATGGAAAAAAGAGTTGCTTCCGTAAGCATAATTGTTGAGGATCCCTCAAGCTCGGCTGAAATCAACGGTATACTGCACACCGCGTCGGAATATATCGTAGGCCGCATGGGAATACCTTACCGCGAAAAAAACATCAGTATAATAAACGTGGTTATGGACGCGCCGCAGGACGTTATAAGCGGCGTTTCGGGCAGGCTCGGCAGGCTGCCGGGCGTGACCGCTAAAACCGCCTATTCCAAAAAGTAAAGTATGAGTAATCTTAAAATAATTGACAAACTGAAAAACGGACAAATCCCCGAAAAGCGTGAGCTTGTTTCGCTTCTCGACACGATTAACGCGGACGAGTCGGAATATTTGGCGCACGCCGCAAGGGAAAAGTCACTGACTGTTTTCGGAAATAAGGTTTACATCCGCGGACTGATTGAGATTTCAAGCTACTGCAAAAACGACTGCTTTTACTGCGGTCTGCGCCGCTCAAACAAAAACGCCGTGCGCTACCGCCTTTCCGAAGAGCAAATTCTGTCCTGCTGCAAGCAGGGCTACGCCTTGGGTTTCCGCACCTTTGTATTGCAGGGCGGCGAGGACGGATATTACACCGACTCCGTTATGTGCGGCATAGTATCCGAAATCCGCAAACAATATCCGGACTGCGCCATAACCCTGTCTCTCGGCGAAAGGGGACGCGAAAGCTTTAAACGGCTTTACGAAGCCGGCGCGGACCGTTATCTTCTGCGTCATGAAACCGCAAACCCCGTGCATTATTCAAGGCTTCATCCGCATGGCATGAGCCTTGAAGCCCGCATGAAATCACTTTACGCGCTTAAGGAAACCGGATTTCAGACAGGCGCGGGCTTTATGGTGGGCTCGCCGTATCAAACTACGGAAAATTTAGCCGAGGATTTGCTTTTTATTGCCGGCTTCAAACCGCATATGTGCGGCATAGGTCCGTTTATTCCGCACAGGGACACGCCGTTTAAAGGCATGGCGGCGGGCTCGCTTGAAACTACGCTCACGCTGTTGTCTGTCATTAGACTCCTGCACCCTCACGTGCTTCTGCCGGCAACAACCGCTCTGGGCACAATTCATCCTAAGGGCAGAGAAATGGGAATTCTTCACGGAGCAAATGTAGTAATGCCCAACCTTTCGCCGGCGGAGCACCGCAAGGACTATTCGCTCTACGACAATAAAATCTGCACGGGCGACGAGGCGGCGGAATGTATACGCTGTCTTTCGCTCAGAATGAAAAGCATAGGCTATGAAATCGTCACCGACCGCGGCGACTTTAAATAGATGATTATGAAATTGATATAAGGAGAAACAAAAATGATTAAGTACGACCCGAAATCACTGAAGGCGGAGGAGTTTATCAATGACGCCGAAATTCAGGAAACCCTGAAATACGCCGACGAAAACAAGGACAACATGGAGCTTATTGACAGCATTATTGAAAAGGCAAAGCTCCGCAAGGGACTTTCGCACCGTGAGGCAAGCGTTCTTCTTGCCTGCGAGGACGAAGCGAAAATCAAGGAAATTTATGAGCTTGCAATGCAGATTAAAAAGGACTTTTACGGCGACCGAATTGTTATGTTCGCTCCGCTTTACCTTTCAAACTACTGCGTAAACGGCTGTGTTTACTGCCCGTACCATGCGAAAAACAAGCACATCTGCCGCAAAAAGCTTACTCAGGACGAGGTCAGGGACGAGGTAATTGCCCTTCAGGACATGGGACACAAGCGCCTTGCGATTGAGGCCGGCGAGGATCCCGTGAACAATCCTATTGAATACATCCTTGAATGTATTGACACCATATATTCAATTAAGCATAAAAACGGAGCGATCCGCCGTGTAAACGTAAATATTGCTGCCACCACGGTAGAAAACTACAAAAAGCTTCACGACGCAGGAATCGGCACATACATTCTTTTCCAGGAAACCTATAACAAAAAGAGCTATGAACAGCTCCACCCGACAGGTCCGAAGCACAATTACGCTTACCACACCGAAGCAATGGACAGAGCCATGGAAGGCGGTATTGACGACGTGGGTCTGGGCGTTTTGTTCGGACTTGAGCTTTACCGCTACGAGCTTGCGGGAATTCTCATGCACGCCGAACATCTTGAGGCGGTTCACGGCGTAGGTCCTCACACAATCAGCGTTCCCAGAATCAAGGCTGCCGACGACATCGACCCCGACGAATTTGACAACGGTATTGACGATGAAACCTTTGCCAAAATTATAGCCATTATCCGCATTGCCGTGCCTTACACCGGCATGATTATTTCAACGCGTGAAAACAAGAGCGTTCGCGAAAAGGCTTTGCGCCTCGGTATTTCGCAGATAAGCGGAGGCTCCCGCACCAGCGTGGGCGGTTATGTTGAGCCCGAGGAAGAGGACGAAAACTCCGCTCAGTTTGACGTTTCCGATCAGCGCACGCTTGACGAGGTTGTAAAATGGCTTATGGAGCTCGGATACATTCCGTCGTTCTGCACAGCCTGTTACCGCGAGGGCAGAACAGGCGACCGTTTTATGGCGCTTTGCAAAAGCGGACAAATTCAAAACTGCTGCCACCCCAACGCGCTTATGACGCTTGAGGAATACCTTATGGACTACGCAAGCCCCGAAACCAGAGCAATCGGTGAAAAGATGATTGAGCGCGAGCTTCTTAACATTCCCAAGGAAAAAGTAAGAAAAATTGCGGCGGAATATATTGAGGAAATCAAAAAGGACGGCAAGCGCGACTTCCGTTTCTGATTAATCGAGGTGGTTTTATGAGCCTTAACTCAACACCCTCCGGCGAGAGGGTACACATCGGCTTTTTCGGCAGAAGAAACGCGGGTAAATCCAGCGTTGTAAACGCCGTTACAAATCAGCAGATTTCGGTTGTGTCCGACGTAAAGGGAACAACCACGGACCCTGTAACAAAGGCTATGGAGCTTCTTCCCCTCGGACCCGTTATGATTATCGACACCCCGGGCTTTGACGACGAAGGCGCGTTGGGCGAACAAAGGGTTTTGCGCGCGAAGCAGGTTTTAAACCGCGCGGATATTGCTGTTTTGGTGGTGGACGCGACGGCAGGCAAAACCCCGGCGGACGTTCAGCTGATTGAAATTTTCAAACAAAAAAACATACCGTTTGTTATAGTTTACAATAAAAGCGACCTTGTTCCGGACGCGGAATTTGACGACGGAATTGCCGTAAGCGCGCTAAAAAACAAAAATATTAATTTGTTAAAGGAAACCGTTGCCGGGCTTAGCAAAAACGCAAAGCCCGAAGCTCCCGTTTGCCGTGATTTGGTCTCGCCCGGCGACATAGCCGTCCTTGTTGTGCCGGTTGACAAATCCGCGCCGAAGGGCAGGCTTATTTTGCCTCAGCAGCAAACAATCCGCGACCTGCTCGACGCCGGAGCCGCGGCTGTTGTGACGCGCGATTCGGAGCTTGCTCAAACGCTTGAAAAGCTGGGTTCAAAGCCGTCGCTTGTAATTACCGACAGTCAGGTTTT